>CAYZBC010000069.1:0-20050 GCA_964476535.1 uncultured Maribellus sp. | reverse complement strand
TGTCCTGTATGATATGCACAGATTTTTATTCATATTTTCAGGAGATGGTCAAATTATTTTAACATAAAAAGATGAGAAAATTTCATTATATTTAAAATTACCTCTACCGACTTTAACATTGAAGGAATCGGAACAAATTCGTAGGGTCCGTGAAAATTATGACCGCCCGCAAAAATGTTCGGACATGGTAATCCATCATACGAAAGTCTTGCTCCATCTGTTCCACCACGAATTGCCCTAATTTTTGGATCGACACCTGCTTTTTCCATTGCCTGCTTTGCAATTTCCACAACGTGCATTACTGGTTCAATCTTCTGACGCATATTAAAATATTGATCTTCCAATTCCAATTCAACAATTTTTTTACCGAGCTCTAAATTAATAAGTTGAACTACTTCCTTTAGTAAACTCTTTTTCTCCTCGAACTTTTTAAAATCGTGATCACGAATTAAATACTGAAGTTCCGCTTGTTCCACATTTCCTTTTAACGAAAGCAGGTGATAAAATCCCTCATATTTTTCAGTGTGTTCCGGTCGTTGAGTTGATGGTAACATTCCAATTAATTTATGAGCCACCAACAATGCATTTATCATTTTATTTTTCGCCGCACCGGGATGTACACTTCTACCTTGAATTTTAATTTTTGCTCCGGCAGCATTGAAATTTTCGAACTCCAATTCACCAATCTCTCCACCATCTAACGTGTAAGCAAAGTCGGCTCCAAATTTTTTAACATCAAAATGGTCGGTTCCATGGCCAACTTCTTCGTCCGGAGTAAAAGCCAACCTTATTTTTCCATGTTTAATTTCTTTTGAATTTAGGAGAATTTCGGCTGCGGTTACAATTTCTGCAACTCCGGCTTTATCATCGGCTCCAAGCAAAGTGGTCCCATCGGCCGTAATAATTGATTGCCCAATATAATTGAGTATTTCCGGAAATTCTTTGGGATCGATTGTAACCCCATTTTTTAATTGAACCGGAGTTCCATCGTAGTTTTCAATGATTTGCGGATTTACATTTTCGCCTGAAAAATCCGGGCTGGTATCAATATGCGCCACAAATCCAACCACCTGGCTATTTTCAACGCCATTCGCAGGAATGGTTGCAGTTACATAACCAAAACCATCCATTTCAACTTCACTCAAACCAAGACAGGTAAGTTCAATAACCAACTTTTTCATGAATGTTATTTGTCGGTCGGTGCTCGGATAAGTCTTACTTTCAGGGTCGGAGGTTGTATATTGTTTGGCGTATTTTATAAATCGTTCTACTACTTTTTCCATGTTATTGTATTCTGATTTAAAAAGTTTTAATTTGAATTTCAAATAATCGTCTTTACGGTTTAATGCATGCTCAATTCACCTTTCGATTATACCCTGGTGAATGCATCGTTTTCATTTTATCTTTCTTTTCCCGGGGCGTTGCCTGTTTAATTTTGTTCCGCTCTTACAGGGTTTAAAACGGTTTCAATGAACCTGAACTTTTACCAGTTCAAATTTTAATGTGTTTTTCCTTACTACTTTGCACTAAAATCTAACTGCTATTTTTCAAACATCATCCGAGTTAAAACTAAACCCTAATCGTTTGCCAGTTGTTGTTTTCGAGTGGCTTATTTTTTGATGCATCTGATCAACAGTTGCCACTTTTACCTGGTCGTACAAGGGAACAAGTAAATCGAATTCAATGCTGTATTGAATAGCCGTTTCAATAATTTGCCTCACTATTCCTGGCGAAATGGTATCGACAGCAAAATCTTTTACAATTTCATCCGACTGCCGTTTTCCTTCAACGAAAAAATGATTGTCCTTATTAATAAAAATTCGCGCAACCAAATATCCCAAATCGTTATTGCGATTGTATTTAAACGAATCGGCTAAAAAATTGTAAATATTTATTGTTCCGCAATACGAACGCAACGGATCTTCTTCGACATACGCTGTTTTCAGAACCGGGTGTTTATCGTCGAATTCAAACACATTCGAATGCATACTAAAAATCAGCAAATCTCCTCCAATTTTAAACTCCGCTTCAAATGGTCCACGCTCCTTAAATGCAGGCAAAACAACTACCGGAACTTTCTCTTTCACAACAGCAAGATAGTCTTCCTCTAATTTTTTCAGTACCTTTTTTAAAATAGTAAATGTTCTTTTAGTATTTTGATAAACGTTCTGTTTTGTTGTCGATTTTATTACAAATGCCTCAAGCAACGATGCTCTAACTTCTTTTTCTGTCATTTTAAATTGAATTAGAATTTAAAAATACGCAAAGCAATTTGTATAAAAAAAGAAAGCAGCCCATTTAAGCTGCTTTCAATAAAATATTTTAAAAAACTAATATGCTAATGCAAAAAGCACCCTTCGTTTTGAGGGTTTACCGGAATAAACACAAACACCTTCCTCTTCTTCATACTCCAAAGGCAAACAGCGAATTGTTGCTTTAGTATCACTTTTAATTCGATCTTCCGTTTCAGCTGTACCATCCCAATGCGCCAATATAAAACCACCTTTTTTAACTGCCACTTTAAACTCCTCGTAAGTCTCAACTTTTATGGTATTCTCTTTTCTGAAATTAAAGGCTTTTGTATAAATATTAGTTTGAATTTCATCCAAAAGAGTTTCAATATATTCATCAATGCCTTCAATTTCTTTTACGGTTTTTTCCAAAGTATCTCGACGAGCTACTTCGACCGTTCCGTTTTCAAGATCACGCGGTCCAATTGCTAAACGAACCGGAACACCTTTTAATTCGTATTGTGCAAATTTCCAACCAGGCTTTCTATTGTCGCTACTATCGTACTTAACAGAAATTCCCCGGGATTTTAATTTGGCAATAACATCGTTCACCTTTTCAGAAATAGCTTCTAATTGTTCCTCATTTCGGTAAATAGGAACAATAACAACCTGGAAGGGAGCTAGTTTTGGAGGAAGAACCAAACCGTTATCATCAGAGTGAGCCATAATAAGAGCTCCCATTAAACGTGTTGAAACTCCCCATGAACTTGCCCAAACATATTCTTCCCTACCTTCTTTGGTAGCAAACTTCACATCGAACGCTTTAGCAAAATTTTGTCCCAAAAAGTGTGAAGTTCCAGATTGAAGGGCTTTCCCATCCTGCATTAAAGCTTCTATGGAATAAGTTTCCAAGGCGCCTGCAAAACGTTCGCTTTCCGATTTTAAACCCTTAATAACCGGAAGAGCCATAAAATTTTCAGCAAAATGAGCATAAATATTTATGATTTTTTCGGTTTCTTCAATGGCTTCTTGCTTTGTTGCATGAGCCGTGTGGCCTTCCTGCCACAAAAATTCGGCTGTACGCAAAAACAGACGAGTACGCATTTCCCATCGAACAACATTTGCCCACTGGTTTATTAATATTGGTAAATCGCGATACGACTGAATCCAATTTTTATAAGTACTCCAAATGATAGTTTCCGATGTAGGTCTAACAATTAATTCCTCTTCCAATTTTGCATCCGGGTCAACCATTACCCCACCATTCACCTCGTCATTTTTCAAGCGATAATGGGTTACAACCGCACATTCTTTTGCAAATCCTTCAACATGAGATGCTTCTTTACTGAAAAATGATTTAGGAATAAACAGTGGAAAATAGGCATTTTCATGTCCGGTTTCTTTGAACATTCTATCCAATTCAGCTTGCATTTTTTCCCAGATTGCATATCCGTACGGTTTTATAACCATACATCCCCTTACGGCAGAATTCTCTGCAAGGTCTGCTTTGATTACCAGATCCTGGTACCATTGTGAATAATTCTCACTTCGTGATGTTAATACTTTAGCCATATAATTTTTTGGTACAGATTTTGTTTAATATCAATTATAATTTGTAGCTTACAAATAAAGTAATTATTATTGACATTAAATAAAGGGAGGACGAGTTATGAAATCAAGATTAACATTTATCGCAGCATTAGCAATTATCTTGGGAGGCTGTACTACTGGGAGTTATACAACAAGCTCTTATATGGATGATATTTATTTCAATCCAGCGGATGTTCCTCCTCCAATTTTTATTACTGAAAGTGTAGCGGAAGAACCTGTTCAGGAAAAATCTGGAGAAAGAATTATTATTAGCCAAATTGAAGAAAGCCAAGATGGTTCGAATACCATGAACAACTATATTTTTGATGGTACTGAAGAGGATGCAGATGTTCTAACGTATAACATGGAACAAATGGAATTGGATGGCAGCGACACCACTATTTATTATAACGACGATGAATTGAAATATGTAATAAATAATTATTACGATGACGATGAGCTTGATTATGCTTATCGAATCAGGCGTTTTCATAATCCATATTTATACGATCCTTTTTATTGGGATAGTTGGGCTTACGATCCATATTACGGATATGGATATTCCTCAATGTATAATCCTTATTACTCATTTGGCTGGGGAAGTAGTTGGTACTCTCCGTACAGCCGTTGGGGAATGGGTTTTTCGCCTTACTATAGCAATTATTACAGTCCTTATTATGGCGGTTATGGATACGGAGGATATTCTAACTACAATAATTATTATGGACATGGAGGATATTACAACATGGGTTCGTATGCTAATTCCGAAAACCACAGATATGGACAAAGAAGATCTACCGGAACAAACGTAGTTAGAAATGATGGAAGAAGAAGCACAAGTGGCATTTCTGCAAGTAATGCAGCTGGAAGAAATAAAAGCGCAAATGTAGCAACTACAAATTCTTCAAGAAGATCTACTTCGAGTTCAGGAGTAAGTAATGCGTCAAAAAGAAGCAGTGCAACTACCAAAGCCGCATCAACTAACAATGTTTTAACCGAAAAAAGAAGAACTACTTCTGCAAATAGTACTCGCTCTACAATTACAACAAAAAGTAATGTTCCAACTACTCGAACTAAAAGTTATACCAGACCTGGAACCAGTACTCAAAGCAGAAGTTATACGAGGCCAAGCATTAATTCAGCTACAAGAACCAGCAGCAACTATACAAAACCAAGAGTTGTAACTAAGAGCAGTAGTTCAAGATCTACTTATTCCAGTCCTAAAACTACATCGAGTTACAATAAAACGTACAGAACAAGTTCAACATATAATAAAAGTTCAAGCACAGGAAGCTCATCCCGAAGTTATAGAGCTCCATCTTCTACAACAAGATCGAGCAGTGTCAGAACCAGTACTCCTACAAGAAGTAGTAGTTCTAGTAGAAGTAGTGGTTCTTCTTATTCAGGAAGTTCAAGCAGCTCAAGAAGTTCAGGAAGTTCAAGCAGTAGTGGATCAAGATCATCTGGTAGTTCTTCATCATCAGGTAGAAGATAATAATTACAAACCACGTAGTTTTAAATATTTACAGAGAGTTATTTTGGGATGAAACGAACCGTGGCATTTGAGTGTCAGACGTTCAACCGTTATGTTTAAACGTTTCATCGAATACCATAAAAAATTAAAATTTAATAAAATGAAAAAATATTTTATTCTATTCGCAATAACCATGTTGCTGCCATTTTTTATACAGGCACAAGGTTTAGTTGATGCTTTACGTTATTCGCAAATTCAAACACAAGGAACAGCTCGTGCAGGAAGTATGGGAAATGCTTTTGGAGCTTTGGGGGGCGATTTCACATCGGTAAGTATAAACCCTGCCGGAATTGGATTATATCGTTCAGGAGAATTTACAATAACACCTAAGTTGACTTATTCAAAAGTTGAAAGTTCTTATTGGGGAACTAATACAGAAGATACTAATTATAAAATCTTGCTAAATAATATCAGTTATGTCTCTTCCATACCAACTAAAACAACCAGCGAAGCCGGGATTGTTAGTGTAAATTTTGGTCTTGGTTATAATCGGTTAAAAGACTTTAACAGCAATGCGATTATGACAGGTAACAACGTAAATGGTTCGTACATGGATTATTTTGCGGACAATGCAAATGCTGGTATCTGGGATGATTATTACGAACAATTGGCATGGGATACAGACCTTCTTTTATACGATGAAAACAACAACGAGTATTGGCACGATATTCAAGAAGCAGGTTATGGACAAAACCAGCAAAAAGTAATAAATCAAAGTGGTTCGATCGATGAATACTCGTTTGCAATTGGAGTAAACTTTAATCATAAATTGTATTTAGGAACTTCTGTTGGTATTACAAATGTCTATTTCACAGAATCGACACAAATTTATGAGGTTGATGCTTCAGATAACATTCCCTACTTCAACGAAATGACTTTCAATACTGACCTTGGAACCAGCGGTAATGGTTTTAACCTTAAATTTGGTGTAATTTATAAACCAATTCATGAGGTAAGATTAGGCGTTTCCATTCATACTCCAACTTTTTACAAGTTATATGATACGTTTGAAACATCAATGCAATCGTCGGTTACCTACGACGATGGAACACAAACCTACGATGAACCATCTCCTTATAATACCTACCGCTATCGACTTGAAACCCCTCTACGTTCAACTTTTAGCGGTGCCTTTATTATTGCAAAAAAAGGATTAATTAGTATCGATTATGAACTTGTTGATTTTGGCTCTTCAAAACTTAGGCGCGGTGGTGATAATTATAATTTTGCTGTTGAAAACCAAGAAATTTCTGAAGCTTATAAGTTAGCAGGAAATATCCGAATTGGTGGTGAATACAATATAAGTAAAGAAGTGAGTCTCAGAGGAGGTTATGAATTGCAACAATCTGCTTATAATACAAATGCTTTTGGAGCTTCACAACCAAATTCGGA
Organism: uncultured Maribellus sp.; assembly: GCA_964476535.1. Taxonomy (GTDB): domain Bacteria; phylum Bacteroidota; class Bacteroidia; order Bacteroidales; family Prolixibacteraceae; genus Draconibacterium. Next base: position 13,303 of record CAYZBC010000069.1, on the reverse strand, counting down.
TGCCAATTTAATAGTGTATTCAGCGGGGTTAGGTTATCGGGCGGGATTGTTCTTTGCTGATTTTGCCTACAGATATTCGGTTCTGGACAATTATGATTTGCCGTACCCTACTCCACAATCAACTGTTTATACCGCTCCACAAATGGCAGCTTTAAATACCGTAAGGAACAGTTTTCTATTTACAATCGGATATAAATTTTAAAAATATTTTCTTATAGAAAAGGTGCAAAATTTACTTTTTGCACCTTTTTTTATGATTTGAGCAACTACCCCAGTTTTTTTATCAGCTCATCTTTGTAGCTTAAACTTACAGGTAATTTGTGCCCGGCAATACTCACCTGATTTCCTTCCAAATAAACTACTTTCGAGAGTGAAATAACATACGATTTATGAATTCGTTCAAAGCCATTTTTTGGAATTTTGGCTATAAATTCTTTTAATGTTCCGTGCACCATTAATGCATTTTCGGTAGTAACAAAACGTACGTAATCGCCTTGTGCTTCCAAATATAAAAGTTCATCGAAATTTATTCGGTAATCTTTTTTGTTCGAGCGAACCATTAAATGTTGCGAAACTGCTGGCTTCTCGTTTTCGGAAAATCGTTCAATTAATCGGTTAACAGCAGTTCTGAAACGTTCGAACGAAGCCGGTTTTAATAAATAATCGACAGCATCTATTTCGAAACCTTCAATTGCAAACTCAGGATAGGCAGTAATAATTACAAACAGAGGAGGCTCTTTCAAACTTTTCACAAAACCAATTCCAGATAATTTTGGCATGTTTATATCTAAAAACAAAATGTCGATTTTATCTCTTTTCAGATGCTCACCCGCTTCCAGGGCATCCTTACAAACCCCAACCAAATTCAACTCTGGACAAGCATTCACAAAATCAATAATAACATCTTGCGAAAGTGGTTCATCATCGACTATGAGACAATTTAATTGCATAATACTATTTACTCATTATTTCAATTGCACCTGCAAAAATACTTTAAAAGTATCTTCGTTATCCGAAATTTTTAGTGAATGTTGATTGGGGTAAATCAATTCCAGTCGTTTACTCACATTCTCAATACCAATTCCTTTGTATTTTGAATCGATAAAATCTAAAACTTTTCCCTTGCTATTTTCAATTTCAAAATTCAAGATACTTCCTAAAACCTCTATTTTTATCTCAACAAAAATATTCTTTGCACTTCCCTTTAAACCATGTTTAAAACTGTTCTCAACAAATGGCAGAAAAACCAGAGGTGCAATTTTTTTGTCTTTAATATCGCCAATTATTTTCAGGTTAATTTTGTCTTTTTCAGTTGTTCTAAGATTTTGTAACTCAATGTAGTTTTTCACCATTTCCACTTCTTTTTCAAGCAATATAAATTCGACGTTCGATTCGTAAATTATATGCCGCATTAAATCGCTGAGTTGTACTATTTTATCAGGAGTTTTAGTGGAATTTTTTCGAGCCAAACTATATATACTATTTAGTGAGTTGAATAAAAAATGTGGATTTATCTGCGATTTTAATGCTTTCAATTCAGAAATTGTTTTTTCCTTTTCAATTTCCTGTAATCGAAACCAGCCTCTCGCCAGCCGAAACAAACTGGTTGTAAATATGAAAACAATAAAATAGAGCAAAATATCCCAAAAACTATAATACGCGATAAAGTAATAACCCAAAAAAACATAATCGATCCAACTGTCGAAGAGCACAATATAAAACCCGGAGCCAAGCACAGCTGCCATCGAAACAAAAATCCCATACAAAAAATACTTCCCTCGTTCCAGAAATAATGGAAACAAAACCTGCAGATTCAAATAAACAATTAGTACAATGGGAATGTGAAAAATTGCCGTATAAATTAAATCGATACGTTTAATCTCAGCCGAGACTTTTAAAATATTCAACAATATTAAAAACGACAAACACCAAAACAGGAGATGTTGAAATATCCTGTTTTTCGAAAGTCGAATAAAAAAATAATTTAATTTCCGAATCACTTATTTTCGCATTAAAATTGCATCCATCCCATCTTTAAAAGCTTCCTCCGAATTTACATATTTTGCAACAAACTTTTGCAATTCTTTGGGTTTGGAAGTAAGTAAAATATAGTCGCCATTGTTTTCGTGATGAATCCTGATTTTATTTTCCTTAATCAAATCTTCAAGCCAATCCTGGTCGAACCAATTAATTTGAAGCTTGTTTTCTTCAACCGTAAGTTTTGCAAAGGTGTGAACGGGAACAATATGAAATGAAGCCAAATCAAGATTATCATCATCTAAAAATTCCTCTAAATAGAAATCCAAAAAATAATGTCCACCCAATTTTATAATATGAACGCTAAATTCAGATTCCCTTTCATCCTTATCTTTCATCTTTAAAACATACGAAGTACTGTCTATATTTTCAGGCACTTTTTTCCCGAAATAGGCGTGTTCAAAATCCCACTGAGTATTATCATCGTCAATCCAGTTTCCTGTTAGAATATCATTTGCAAACAAATCTTTTTCGATATATAAGGGGTAAAAAGAATAAACCACACACCCCGAAAAAAACAATGCTACAATTAGAACAATTGAAAAATTTCGTGCTTTCATAATTTTCTATTTTGAAATTCAATTCAAATCTATATGAAAGTTCGATTAAAAAATATTTTTTTCGATGTGATGTTGAATTTTGTCGTTGAAATAAAGAACCGAATAATTCAATCCTAAATTTTAAGGAAGGATTCCATCTCTTGCAAATTTGGAAGTCAGGTAATCAAACCAGATCAGGCTGTATATTGGAAAAATAAAATCCTTTAAAATATTCGTTCCAATCAAACTACTGAATTACAATTTTCCTGCTTTCCCTGTATTTATCGCTTGCTAATACAAAATGATAAATCCCTTTGCTTAAATGAGATACATCAAACTGTTCAATTTGGTTGATTACCGGATAAATTAAACTTCGGATAACAAGAACTTGCCCTTGAGTATTTATGAGTTTTATCGTAAGTTTTTCGGGAGGCTCTGAGTTTATTCGAAAAATAAAAATCCCATTACTTGGGTTTGGCATTAAAGAATATGTAAACTCATCGCCTTGATATTCTTCAATCCCAAGTAAATAATCTTGAAACTCAAAAGCTCCAATATCAACAATTGCTGGTCTGGTTGAACTTGCATCAAAAAAACGGGGATTGCCTAAAAAATCAGTTTCTCCAATACCCAAACCGCTTGTATCAGCAATACCTGCATCAATACAAGGTGAATTCGCAGAAAGCAAGAATTCTTCATCAACAAATAAAGGATTCTCAATAAGGTTCTCATTTATGCTTGAAATATCGAACGAATCCTGATTACTTGTACCAGTAAAATAGTCACCCCCTTCATTATTATAAAAATTACAATATTTGACTTCCGATGAATCACCTTGAACAGCTATTATGCCACCTGCAGGCTCAACAGGCACAATCCCCGTTGTATATAAATCCTTCAAAACAGTTCCATTATATTGTGCACCAAATACTGAAGATAAATTTAGAGTATCAGTCTCACTATATATTGAGAATTTAACTGTACTACTGTACCCAGTTTCTCGTACTACCCATAAAATATTTAACTTAAATGTCTCATTTGACTGAACAAAAATTGTGGTGTCAGGGATACCAGGCACATCAACTGTAACATTGCCGGCTGCCCCGGTATTTATAAAACCCAGATACTCATTCATACCTGTCAAAATTCCAGAATAATATTTAAAGGTGGTCGTCCGGTTTCCCCAAGGCATTATTTTTGGTCCATCAGTTATAACATATCGTTTTGAAAACGCAATTATATTATTAATAAATATTTGATCTGATTCTCTTGAATATATGCCGCCTCCATGTGCCCCGGAATTATATACGATTGTGTTATTTATTATTTTACTGGCATCATTACTCGCAAAAATTCCACCACCATATTGAGTTGCTACGTTATGTGAAATAACATTATTTACAATACGTGCTGCCGAACTATCCGTAAGCCTGATACCTCCGCCATACCCATCAATATTTTCACTTATTAAATTATTAACAATTATTGGATTCGAATTTAGCACACCTATCCCAGACCAATTGTTTTGGGAAATGATATTGTTTTCAATAAGTGGATTACTATTTCTCTCACAATATACACCATTCCATATATTTTCGATAATTCTATTATTCCGAATTATTCCTGCTGAATTGTAAGAATATATTCCTGACCGATAGCTCTCTGCAATGATATTGTTCTCAATTAATGGACTGCTATTCTCTTTATAATAGATACCGTTCTGTTTATTTTGAGTAATGGAATTGTCCTTAATTATAGCTTCCGAATTATAACAATATATACCAGACATAAAGTTTTGTGAAATGATATTGTTTTCAATAAGCGGATTACTATCCTCTCCACAATTAATTCCACTATATTCATTGAAATTAAAAGTATTGTTTTGAATTATTCCGCTTGATTTATAGCAACATATTCCATTCTCAAAACATTTTGAAAAAGTATTATTTTCAATAAGTGGATTACTATTTTCTTTGTAAAGAATACCACAAGTATCATTTTCAAAAATATTATTTCTAATAGTTGGCGAAGAATTCCCAATTTTAATAACCCCGCCTCCGTTAATAATTTTAAACCCTTCAACAGTACTTTCCCTTGTTTCTTCATTTAGTATCTGAAAAACTTCTGCCTCTGTACTGTCCACACAATCGAGAATACAATTTTCGGGACCATTTTCCGATTTCACCACAATTGCTTTCCCTCCAAAACTTAAAAACAGGTTTCCTTCTCCTGTGTAAGTTCCATCGGCAACAAGCACTGTATCACCAGGATTGGCTGCATCCATTCCTGCCTGAATAGTTGGATATTCGGATGGAACTTTAAGAATTGCCGAATACGAATGGATAATAATAAATAAGAAAAAGCTTATTAAAAAAAGTTTTGTTTTCATCTATTTCAGGTTTTTAGCTTTGTTTAAATACGAAAAAACAGACATTAAGATTCTTTTGAAACGAACTACCGTATTACAATTTTCCTGCTTTCCCTGTATTTATCGCTTGTTAATACAAAATGATAAATCCCTTTGCTTAAATAAGATACATCGAACTGCTCAACTTGATTGATTACCGAATTTTCAATATCCCTAATTTCAATTTCCTGCCCCAAACCATTAATAAGTTTTATATTAAATTCTTTTGGTGGATTTGAATCAATTCTAAATCGAAACACCCCATCGTTTGGGTTAGGCATTATTGAATAGGTACAACCGCCGACTTTAAAATTGTCAATTGAAGTTATATACACCGTTTTTACATCGGAAGAAGAGGTGCATCCGTTTTCGTTGGTCACTTCCAAATAATACTCACCACTTTTATCAATTACAAATTCCCGGCTTGTTGCTCCTGCAATGGCACCATCATTGTCGTACCACTGATAATTTTTATATTCCACATCAGAAGTTAATGTGTCTGCATTATTTGTAAAAGTGGGTTTAAACGATGGATGGATTGTTAGGTTAATAACAATACTGTCGCAACCATTTACAGTTTCTATTTCTATTAAATGTTGCCCAACTTCTGAGTAGCCTCTGTATTCCTGTCCTTCGCAAATTGAAACATTTTCTACAGTTTCGTAAGTTGGATTAACGGTTAAATGGGTTATTACAACACTGTCACAATCATTTGTTGTATTAAATTCCCTCCGGTGTTCCCCTTCTTCTGTTAGTCCCAAATAATCATCGCCTTCGCAAATTGAAACGTATTCTTCGGTTTCAGAAGTTAGATTAACGGTTAAATGGGTGATTACAATGCTATCACAATCGTTTACTGTTTTAAATTCCCTCCTGTGTTCACCTTCTTCTGTTAATCCCAAATAATCATCGCCTTCACAAATTGAAACGTATTCTTCGGTTTCGTAAGTTGAGTTAACCGTTAAATGGGTGATTACAACACTATCGCAATCGTTTACCGTTTTAAATTCCCTCGTGTGTTCACCTTCTTCTGTTAATCCCAAATAATCATCGCCTTCGCAGATTGAAACGTATTCTTCGATTTCGTAAGTTGGATTAACGATTAAATGGGTGATTACAATACTATCCTTCCCTGTGGATGAATTTAAAGTTCTTTGAAATTCATCTGTTTCTGTATGCCCTTCATATTCTTCGCCCTGGCAAATTGAAATATATTCATTGGTTTCAATAGAACTACTTTGAAATTCAACAGCTCCTATATCGATAATGCCATTTAAAATTCTTGGATTTCCAAAATAATCGGTTGATCCAACATTCAATCCTGTAAGATCCGGTTTTCCTGCATCAATACAGGGAGAGTTTTCCAGTAGCTCATAGGTTTCTGTGTTGACCAGTGGATTTAATGAGATATTGCCATTAACTCCTGTTAAATCAACGATACTTGCGGTTTCTTCTGTTTCGCCAACAAGATAATTACCCCCACCATTTCCAAATATATCATTATATGAAATAGTTGTTTTAGAGTTATCGCCAATGGCGACAATTCCTCTACCCATTGTTTGTTCCCCTTGAACAATATCGATACCTTGGGATTGTATTTTTGTGTCAATTAGGTAATAACACCCAGCAAATAACGGATTATCAATAATAACATTAACCTTTATAGAATCATCATTAATGTGCGCTACCAAATTTAATCCTCCATAATCTCCGCTTGGACTCACCCACGAAGTGGTTTCCATCCAATACCGTTCACCACTTTGCATAGTAAAAGTTGTATCAATTGAAGGTACCAAGCCATGTTTCTGATTATTATATAAGTGGACATTCCCTATTTCTCCATTATTTTTAAAACCATAATAATAAGTAACAGATGTTAGTTTAGCACCTTCATAATTATATCGCATAAATAAATCATTATAATACCAACGACTTAACCCAAGAGATGATTCAGTAGGTTCTTGTGATTCTTTGGAAAAAGAAACAATATTATTTATTATATTGGGTGAAGCATCCTCTAAATAAATTCCACCTACTAAACCATCTTCGCCCAAGGGAACATAACATTCATATATGCGGTTATAATTATCAGATTCACACCTCAAAATTGGATCATCACTCACCTGATCAGATCCACCAATGCCTGAATTCCCAACGATTGTATTGTTAATTATCGAAGGAGAACTATTTTTACAATACACGCCACCCCCTTTGTTTGAATGATTATTAATGATTAAATTATTTGTTACCAAAGCATCGGATGAAACAATTGATATCCCTCCTCCGGATCCCAATCCACCACAATTCCTGATAATATTAGCAGATATAATAGGGTTGGCACCAGAACTACAATCCATTCCCATTGAACAATTTTCAATAATATTACTTTTTATTGTTGGAGATGAATTTGCATAAGCCCATATTCCTATAGTTGCATTTCTGATTGTAAAACCTTCAACCGTGCTTTTATCATTCATGCTATTAAAAATAAACCCCATTGAAGCGGATTGGTTCAGGCAATCAATAATACAGTTTTCAGGGCCGTTTCCCGATTTAATTGTAATTACTTTTCCTCCAAAATGTAAATCAACATTTCCTTTGCCGGTGTAGGTTCCATCTGCAACAACCACAATTTCGCCAGGATTTGCAGCATCTATAGCCGATTGGATAGTTGGGTATTCATTGGAAGGAACATGATGATAAACGTAATAACATATTCCTTCGGCATTTATCGTAAGGTTGGTTGTAATAATACTATCGCAACCATAAACTGTTTTAAGTTCCCTCACATATTGACCCTCTTCTGAAAATCCCTCATATTCTTCACCTTCGCAAATCGAAATATTCTCTGTTATTTCATAGCTTGGATTAACTGTTAAAATAGTGGTAACAATGCTGTCTGTGCCAGTTGAAGAAGTAAGTTCCCTCTGATATTCGCCGCTTTCAGCCCAGCCTTCATATTCTCCACCGTGGCATATCGAAATATATTCTTTGATTTTATAATCTCCAGTTTCCTGTAAAAGGGAAACCCACACTCCCGCATTTTTTGTGCCTGCATACAAATATTTTGGATATGAGTCATTAATTTTCAGTTTGGTTATATTCAATGTTCCGAGTTCATTATTAAAACTTTGCCAGGTTTTGCCCCCGTTTTCTGAAACAAACACTCCTGAATCAGAGGTTCCTGCATACAAAGTTTCCGGGTTTGTCCTTCGGTTAATAGCCAAAGCTGTAACAGTTGTTTCATCAAATTGGACAATATGTGACCACGAAGTCTGATTATACATCCAGATGCCATTCTTCTCGTTTTCCTTGTATTCGGTAGTAGCTGCATAAATATTTGAATTTGAATCGACAACGAGATCATTTATGTTATTCCAATAATTCCCAGGAGAAATATTAAACCATGAGGATCCGGCATCGGGTGAGTAATAAACATAGCCCATCCGTTCTAAACCGACATAGACCTGGTCATGATTATTGGGATCAGAGGTTATGCAGTTCGGCCAGCCCCAATTAAATTTTTGAACCCAGTGGTCACCTCCATCTGTACTGCGTCGCAAACCACCGTAATACAGATAATCATTATAATACCGGTCCTCTTTTAATGTAAGAATAATATCAGGATCCTTGGGATGTATCCATATATCATGGACTGTTCCACTCTGGATGGCATCTAAATTGTCCCAATTTTCGCCTCCATCCTCCGTTCGCCATATAAATCCGCTTCCTGTTGCTAAATAATCATAACCCACACTGCCAGCGAATATCTTTAAAGGATTGCTGGGATCAATGGCAATAGATGAAAAGTTTCTTGAGAATTCAGACGAAAAAGCATCCCATGTTTCACCTCCATCCTCCGTTTTTAGGATAGGGTTATTCCCATTAATGACAGCATAAACAGAATTCGACAATTGGGGATGAACAGCCAGGTCCAGTATTTCAGCTGTTGAAATACCATTATTTTTGGATTCCCATACCCATGCAGTATCAATCCATGAATTTCTATAAACCCCATTTTCTTCAAATCCCAAATAATCTACAGAATTACTTATCATTACAGATGTCGGATATTCAAGTGGAGAAGTTGATCTATAGTACCAACCTTCTTCTTCCAAGTTAAATATTACTATAGAACCATGTTTCTCTTCATAGTTATAATCTCCTCCAATGTAAACCCAATCAGCAAAATCGTCACAAATATAAATTGGGTTATCAACAGCGTTAGCGCCAAGATTTAATGATGAACTGTTACCTTTTTCAGTCCAGGTAATTCCTTGATCTTTGCTGATAAAAAATTTTCGTTCACCATAACCTGTGGAAATTGCACAAAGAGTATGGTCAACATAATTAGCCGGAGTGCAAATCAAAGCAAAAACCTCTTCATATGATTTTAACAACCTTTTGTTTATCCAATCACTGCCATCATTATGGCTTATAAACATGCCACCGGCATTATGATTGTCGGAACCCACATAAATTTTTGTGGTATCGGAAGGATCAACCACAATATATTTTATTCCTACCGGGCAATCGTTATCATCTACACCGTTAAAATTAACCTTGTTCCATGTTTTACCACTGTTTGTACTTCTGTAAATCCATTTAGTAAGGGTACTGGATGTATATCCTGAAGTTGAGTATCTTTCATCGGTACCAATCAATATGGTATTCGGATTATCAGGATTAAATGCGACACATTCAATCCGGTACATATCTGACCATGTTACGTCCCAGCTTTCCCCATAGTCATCACTTAGAAATACATTAAACTCAGAAAAACATAGAATTTTATTTGACTGGATTTGGGAAACAACAACTTTCTTTATTTCCGTTAAAGGCAAATTCTGCAATTCCCAATTTTCAGCACCATCAACAGTTTTATAAAGCCCCCTGGGAGTGGCAGCATAAACAGTGTCTGTATGCTCATTATCCATATCCATAGAATTGATATATGCCATATAAGGGCCTATATTTTCCCAGCTACCATCCGGGACTGATCCGCTTGAAACGGTATGGCTCCAATTTCCGGAACAGATTGTTCCATTCACATTCAAATTCCAGGTTCCTGAAGCTTCATTCCCTGCCGGGTTGAAAGTTCCGGCAACAGTTATACTTGTTGTTCCTGAGGGATTGATTGTTGTGGTAATAGAAAATTGGTTATCTAAGATACTCCATCCCGCTGCATTCTGTTTGTTCACGGTTCCGTTTTGGGTAATACCTCCGCATGTATAATCCGAAAACGTAACAGACAGTTTTGTAATAGATGTTCCCTCAGGATTGACAGTTAATACCATCTCCCCGAATTCTGTCTGTATTTCCCAGTCACCGCTTTGGGGCTGCGCATCAGTGCTGATGCAAATACTTATTAGCAATATAAATAGCATTACATTTGCTATGTTTTTCAAAATATTCCTGTTAATCATGGTTTTCTCCTTTCCTTTTAAATTTTTTTATTTATGAAATGATTTATCTTATATAATTATCATAGGAGAAGCCCCGGCATAAATATTCACTCCTGAATATGCGTTCCTAATAGTAAAACCTTCTACCGTACTTTTACAATCTTGACTGTTAAAAATAAAACTACTCGATAACATTTCATTCTGACAATCAATAATACGGTTATCATGTCCCGCTTCAGATTTAATTATTACGGAATCAGCAACTAAACCATTGAAATTAATTTCCCCTTCATAAATCCCATCAGCAACTAAAATAGTATCACCATTCTGAGCAGCATTTATTGCGTCCTGGATTGTATTGAAATCTACAGGGACTTTAAAAGTATTTGAAAAAGAAAAAGCCGGACTTAATAATATTAAGCCGAATAAAATGTATTTTATTGGTTTCATAATCGGTTAGTTAAAATGCTTTTTGGATAAAATATAAACTGAAATTTTAGTTAAATGGTAATCCTATGCGAAAGATAAAAGAGTAGTCAGGATTGAAATCCCGATAGTTAGTTGATTGAATAATAGTGAAATATAAAATTCACCTTAAGACTACTAAAACCTATGCAGTCTGAACTTAAATTAAGATCCATTCAATTTACAACTAATTAAACGCAAATACAATGACCTTTTTTAAATTTTTGAACTCATGTTCAAAAATTGTTAAGGATGAAAAAAACACTTGATAATTTGTTGCGGGTTTTATAAATCACAGTTTCCATAAAGGCAAGCTCAATTCCAAAAACTTATTAATGCGAAAAAATTACGGTTTTTGGAATTGATTGTTTTTGAACAAAAGACATAAAAAAACCTCCGGGATTAATTCCAGAGGTTTACTATTATTCAAAAAAAGATAATTCTAAAACAAATAATTCAACCCAATATACATTCCCGAAGTTCCGTCACGTTCATCGGCTGCCATTCCGTAATCAACTGCAATAATAAAATTCTGGTTCATTACAATTCGCAATCCGGCTCCATAAGAAAGATGCAATGCTTCAGCATCGATATCAAAATAATCGGGAACACTATTTGTATTCACTTCAATTTTTTTAGTCACCTTTCCAAAATCCATAAAACCGTTCAATCCCAAATAAAAATTATTGTTTATGAATTGAAAACGTGCAAATTTCCAGCGAGCTTCAATATTTCCGTAAATAATTCCATCGCCAACAATGCGGTTTCGGCGAATTCCACGCAACGATTTTGCACCACCCAAACCTTCAGAACTTGCCCCTTTCATAACCGAAGTTATTACCTGGCTTTGATAATAAAACGGAACATCGCCGGCAATGGTAGTTTGATATGCCAAACGATAAACCAACGACAAATCGTTGGGTATTAAAGTAAAATATTGCCGATGGGTTAAACTTAATTTTGCAAACGAACTTTCGCCACCGAGGAATTCAGGCGCTGCAACAATAACCGCTTCTGTCCAAATTCCTTTCATCGGGTTAGGTCGGTTATCGCGTGTATCGAAAACCAATCCAGCTTTAAAGGTTGGAACAAAACCTCCATCCACTTCGTCGTCTGAAATAATTCCCCATTCGTGATATTTTTCGTATAATCCATCTATCTCTGGTAAAATTTCATCGCCTTCTTTTCCTTCATTTAATTTATCCAAATTAACAGGAGCCACCTTAAAATTCAGCAAATTTATACCAGCTGCCCATTTAAATTTCTCCCCTGAAAGTTCACCTTGTAAATCGACTTTAAACCGAAACATGGAACGATCGTATTTATAATACATCCTAGATTGATAAACATCTGCAGGTTGTGTATCATCTATCCAGTCAGGATTAACAACTGCATCGTAACCATTAAATCCATAAAAATCGTAGGCCTGATCGGAAAGAAAGCTAATATCAACAGAAGTTTGTAAGCCTTTTATCAATTTATCTGAATCGTAATAAAAACGATTAATTCCGCTCCCTTTTGTAAATCTTGAAACTTCGAAATAAAGTGAATGATAGTAATTTGGGTAAGCACTTCCATCTCCATAATCGTATAAATTAACCAACGCACCGTACTGAAATCCGAGATCGGTATCGAATGTAATTGTTGGCAGCCCACCAAAATTCCAGCCATCTTTTGTTACTTCTTCTTGCGAAAAACCTTGTAAACCAATGAAAACGGAAACCAATAAAACGAGTAGCTTTTTCATATAGATTAAGTTTAATTAATTATGTAAATATAATATACTAAAATAGAAAGAATAAAAATATAGTGATTATTTTACAGTAGAAATTATTCCTTTCCCGAAACAACTTCCACAAACTCCTCTCTTTTTATACCATTTCTATCAATCAAACCAAAAATAAATACCATACTTAAAGATCCAATTATTTACCTTCAATAATTATGATAAAAAACATTAACATGGCAACGATAAAACTAAACACATAAAGGTGCTGGTTAATTGCCAATTTAACTATGAATTGGTATCTTGCCCAAACAAAAATCTAATATTTCCAATAAACTGAAATGATACAATTCACTATGAAAATTCAACCTTATTTATTTCTCCTTTTAATCAGTTCAATTTTTATCGGTTCGTGCAAAAAACAAAGTCAATATCAAGAGTACAACGAAACAATTTTAACTTACCCCTTTTCCGACACAAATCCTTTTCCGGTAATTAGTAAGAAGAATGATATTTATCCCTATTCACGTATTGATGGATACAGCCACACTGGAAAAGAACAAGCGTGGAAAATGATAAAACTTGAAAATGATTACATCGAAGTTTATATAATGCCTGAGTTGGGTGGCAAGATTTGGGGTGCCATCGACAAAAAAACCGGCAAAGAATTTATGTAACCGTTCACAGTCCATAAATAATGGATATATAATTTTTCCAATTATAA
>CAYZBC010000068.1:0-20072 GCA_964476535.1 uncultured Maribellus sp. | reverse complement strand
GAATAAAGATGGCAATAAACACAACTGGAGATTACCTTCGCAAATGGGGTTTTACACCCCAAAAGCCTAAAAAAAGAGCTTATGAACAAAATCCTAAACAGGTTCAAAAATGGTTAGAACAGGAGTATCCCGCAATCCAGGCAAGAGCAAAACAAGAAAATGCAGAAATACATTGGGGAGATGAAACAGGAGCTAGGAATAGTAATCAACACGGACGTTCCTATGCACCAAAAGGTAAAACACCTGTGAAAAAAAGTATGGCAAAACGATTTTCAGTTAATATGATATCTACCGTAACAAATCGAGGAAAAGTTGAGTTTATGATATATTCAGGAACCATGAATGCCCAAAGGCTTATCGTATTTATGGAGCAGTTGATAAAAGACAGACAACGAAAAGTATATCTAATCCTAGACAATTTAAGAGTCCACCACAGCAAAGTTACCAAACAATGGGTTGAGCAGAATAAAGATAAAATAGAATTGTTCTATTTACCATCATATTCACCGGAGAAAAATCCTGATGAGTATCTTAATTGTGATTTAAAGTATGGATTATCAATAAACCCATCGCCCAAAAACGAGGAACAATTAAAAGACAATGTGGAAAATCACATGAAGATGTTACAGGAAAATCAAGAACGGGTTAAAAAATATTTTAATCATATCGATATTAAATATGCTGCGTAAAAATATCTCATTTAATTCCCGTCGGGTTAATAATGATTTGAGGTTGTATTAAAGTAAATTTTTAAAGAAAAGTTATCTATTGTTGAAATTTTTAGTTTCAAAAATTTGTTAGTCTAAAATTAAATTAATAACATTGCGGCATAATACCATTTCTGGTATTGTGTGTTTGGGGGTTAACATTTAAAAGGCAGCTGTTGAGCTGCCTTTTTCCATTTACCTCTTTCTCAAATAAAATATCGATATAAATTAAAAGTGTTATAATATAAATTGGAAAATGGTTTATTTTCAAAACCAGAACTATTATATTTACGCTCGTTTTAACTTAAATCAATAATCAAAAAGTAATGAATTCAAATAGAAGAAATTTTCTTAAAAATACTGCTGTTGTAACTGCAGCAGTTGGTGTTGCACCGGCAATTTTAAATGCATGCGCTTCACCTTCTGAAAAAGTAACGGTTGCATTGATAGGTTGTCGCTCGATGGGATTTAGTGACCTGAAAAGTTTTTTAAAACAGGACAATGTTGAATGTGTTGCGTTGTGCGATGTTGATGCAAAAATATTAGAAGAGAAAGCGTTAGAGGTTGAAAAATCGACAGGAACAAAACCTCAGACATTTGGTGATTTTAGAAAAGTGCTTGAAAACCCTGATATCGATGCAGTCATTCTTGGTACTCCTGATCACTGGCATGCAATAATGATGATGATGGCTTTGGAAGCAGGGAAGCATGTTTATGTTGAAAAGCCAATGGGACATAGTATTGAAGAATGTAACGCAATGGTTGCCATGGCTTCGAAATATCCTAAATTAAAAGTTCAGGTTGGAATGTGGCAGCGAAGTTCAAAACACTGGTTTGAAGCTTCGGATGTTGTGAAATCTGGTATACTTGGCGATGTACATTTGGTAAAAGCCTGGATTTATAAGGGGTATGATTCAGCTTATCCCAAACGCGACGATACAGAAGCTCCGGATTATGTGGATTATGATATGTGGTTAGGGCCAGCTCCTAAACGAGCTTTTAATCCAAATAGATACCATTATAATTTTCGTTGGTGGTGGGATTATGCCGGTGGAGCAATGACAGATTGGGGAGTGCATCTTTTGGATTTTGCACTTTACGCAATGGATGCTGATATGCCTGAATCAATATCTCCGGGCGGTGGTCTTTTTTATCATGAAAAAGGAGCCATTGAAACACCTGATATTCAGCAAGCAATGTACAATTATCCAAAACATACAATGATTTGGGAATGTGGTTTGAATCCGGGAATTGGTCCATACGGGAAAGGGCATGGAGTTGCTTTTGTTGGAAATAAAGGAACATTGGTTGTAGATAGAAATGGTTGGGAAACCATGCCTGATAACAATAATGCTGAAAAGAAACCTTTTTTCGAAGGGAAAAAGCAGAAGAATTATGGCGATGGTTTAGATCAGCATATACAAAATTTTCTTGAGTGTATTCGTGAAGGAGGAGAGTTAAATGCTCCGGTTGAAGTTGGAGCAAAAACTGCTATTGTTTCTGAAATGGGAAATATTGCTTATCGGGTTGGGAAAAGGATTCATTGGGACGATTCAACTAAAAGTTTTACAGAAGAAGAAGCCAACAAATTAGCAAAATTAGATTACAACGAAAACTGGAAATTACCAAAAGTTTAAATTTGGGATTATAGTAAGTATATGAATTCATCCCTTTGTGCAAATTGCTCGGGATGGATTTTTTTTGACTCCTTAAAAAAATAATTGATGAAAATGCTAACCCACATAATTAAGATTTATATTTCTTAAAAGAATTGCCGGAAGCCTGGAAATTAAAATCGGCTACCAATTTCATGTATTTAGAGCTTCTTCCAATTGTTCTTTATTGTCATTTGGATGACGTGCGAAGAGAAATTTGCAACAAGTTGAGTATTTCCACTTTTGTATATCAAGTATACCAATGTCGGATTGTTGTAACAGTTTGATAAACTAGTGTAAACTTTGAGCTGTTTGTTCTCTCGGCGAAAGAAGAGATTCAGCCTTTGAAGGAGGGATTTAGTTTCGCCAATTTTCAACTTTCCTCATTTCTCGTCGCAATGACAGCTCTATTGGAACATTTCTGCATCACACTATTATCCTGATAAATTAGGTGAACTCTCAAAATGGCAATAAAAAACTTGATTTGATTTACTTTGCTTCCCTTAAATAAAAAACAAATCCGTTTTTCTCCCCAATCCTTTTCAATTCAGGATATTCCTCCAACAATGGAGCACGATGAATTTTGGTGACAAAATAAACGTCTTTGTCAATGTCACCAGTTAAAAGCCATTGATCGTTATAAAAGTTTTTATTGTCGGGAGCTTGAGTTTCGCCATAAAAGTAGGTAGCGTATGATCTAAAATGGATATTTTTAAGGTAAACATCTTCTCCTGCTTTCGATTCAAAAAACTCAATAAGTGCCAGTTGTGAGTGCTTTTCGATTTTGGGAACAATAAAAAGTAAGATTGAAAACGTAAATAGAATTGTTGCTGACCAAAGCAAAACGGCACGATTCAAAATCCGTTCTTTTTTTATGAAAATAAAAATAGAAATAACCGTTATTAAAAATACGATTCCGATTAAAAATTCAAATCCCGACCAATTAGCTTCTGCTCCCAGATTTGCTACCGTAAAATCATCATGAATCCAGTTTTTTGCAATAATTTCATCTTTGTATTTAGCAACAAATTGTAAGGCGATTACGGGTAATACCAGTAGAACAGCTATAAAAAGGATTAATCCGGTTTGCCAATTACTCCATTTGTATTTTTTTGATAGTGCATTTGCAACAAAGTTTGCAGCTAAAAAAGTAATGGGAAAATAGGCCAGCGAAGAATAATGAAGAATTTTGGTTTTTACAATTGAAAAAAGGATAAGTACCACCCAAAATAAAATAATCATCCACTTTTTCATTAAAGCATATAATGGATCTTGCAGGTTTTCGCTGCGAAACGATTTTAGGGCTAAAATTGAAGTGGGAAAAACGCCAAACAGCAGCACTACAAAATGATAAACGAAAAAACCTCCGTGACCGGCATCTTTTGTTTGAAATAGCCTGATTTGATAAACGATAAATTCAACAACTGTATCGTAATTCCCATTTAATATTTGAATGATAAACCAAAAACCACCCACAAATCCAAGTACAAAAATATAGGTCAATACTTCATGAAATCGCACTTTTATTTTAAAGCGAACGGCCAGCAGGAAAACTCCAGCCGTTAATGCAACCAGTAAAAATCCAACTGGTCCTTTAGTCATTATTGCTAACCCTGCAAAAGCAGCAGAAAGAATAATATTTTGAATTCGTTTTTTGTTTTCAGGGAAAGAGAAAAGCATTAAATAATAAATACTCAGAAAAATAAACAGGTTAAACCAGGGATCGATAATTCCGGATTTGAAATAGAAAAATGGCAATATTGAACCTACATAAGCCAAAACCCAAATAACTCCAAATTGATTGTCGCGCAGTTTTCTACCAATATTGAATAAAACTAACAAGGTAACTATTCCGCAAATTGCATTTGGAAATCGAGCCGCAAATTCATTAATTCCAAATGCCTTCATAGAAAGAACCTGCATCCAGATAAAAAGGGCTGGCTTCTCCCAAAAAGGTAAAAAATTAATTTGAACGGTGAGATAATCTCCGGTAATAATCATTTCACGGGCCGCTTCTGCAAAGTTTATTTCATCCCAGTCGAATAAATGAATTCCGCCAAGAAACGGGATAAAAATAATAGCCGCCAAAGCAGCAATAAAAAGCTGTATTTTAATGTGATTTATACGGTTCATTTTCTGCGAATTAAGGAATTGTCGAGCCAGGTTTTATTTGATTTTGAAATCCACCCAAATAGCAGAAAAATAATGGTCGTTCCTAAAATGGACCCAACAGTAATATCAATTAAAAAGTGCTGCGAAAGGTAAACCCGTGAATATCCAACAAGCGCTGCCATAAAAAAGAGAAATAACTTTTGCGTTTTGGTTTGTACAATTAGAGCCAGCATAAAAAACACGTTAAAAGCAGTTCCGGTGTGCCCCGACGGAAAACTATTTAAGGAATGTAATTTTACTCCTTCAACAAAATGCAGTTGATAGGTTTCGAATAATTCAAAATATTTTGAAGGACGAAAAACATCGCCCAGTAGCACTTTTTTGAAAAGGTTTATGATTCCTCCAGTTATTAAACTTCCAACTAAAAAAATGATGGAGTAACGATATTTTACAAAGAGAAGAACTATTGCCACGATTGCAATCATTACTCCGTCGCCCAGGTTTGTTGTGTATTTAAAAAAGTAATCGAAAAAAACAGAGTTCGCTTTATTCGATAGAATATGTAATTCAGGTTTTGGGAAAATAAGCAACAAAGTTCCACAAATTATTAGTGCGAAAATATAGGGAATAAGGAAGTACCGGTTTTCTTTGAAAAGTTGTTTCATATAAAATGAATTCAATTATTTTGAAATTCCAAAATTCAATAAAAAAATTGAAACCACAATTATTATTCACACGAAGATTAATTTTTCAATCAAAAAAATTGAAACTTCTTTAAATTCCCATTGTTTCAATTATATTTAATTCAAAATACAGAAATAAAAAATGAGTGGACATCCGGGAAGTGCAACATCGCAATACGATAATAACAAAAAAATTACCAAAGATGGTTTACGAAATGTTCTAAAACTTTTCGGATACATAAAACCATACCGGATTGAATATTCCATCGGAATGTTTTTTCTTTTGGGAGCAAGTTTGGCAAATCTGGCTTTTCCAAAATTGTTGGGCGATTTGGTGGATTCCGGTAACAATGGAACACTTTCGACCAACCTAAATCGGATCATTATTTTATTGCTTGTCATTTTAGCAATTCAGGCTATTTTTTCTTATTTCAGGGCAGTAATTTTTGTAAATGTTACAGAAAAAACCATGGCCGATATTCGACGATTAACCTACAATCATCTAATTAAATTGCCTCTTAGTTTTTTCGATAAACACAGGGTGGGAGAGTTAAACAGCCGCATTTCTTCTGACATTTCAATGCTTCATGAAACGTTTACAACAACTTTAGCCGACTTTGTTCGACAAATGGTTGTCATAGTTGGCGGAATTGGTTTGCTGGTTTACACGTCGCCACAATTAACCGTTTTTATGTTGGCAATTTTACCCATTGTAATTATTAGCATTTGGTTTTTTGGCCGTTTTATTCGGAAGTTGTCGAGAGAAGCACAGAAACGAACTGCGGAATCGAATACCGTTGTGGAGGAAACTTTACAAGGAATTAGAAGTGTAAAATCGTATACCAACGAATATTTTGAAATTGAACGTTATCATTCAAAAATAAAAGAAGTGGTAAAAGCCGGAATGAAAGCCGGAGTTTATCGTGGTCTTTTTAGTTCGTCGTTAATAATCGGTTTATTTGGAACTTTAGTGGTTGTAATTTGGCGGGGAGCGTTGCTTTTACAAAATGGTCAAATGGAGACAGGTGAGTTGTTTTCGTTTGTAATTTACTCGGGTTACATTGGAGGAACAATTGGAGGGGTTGCAGCTGTGATTGCCCGAATGCAACGATTTATAGGGGCTACCGAAGATTTGTTTGAGATTTTTGAATCGGAAGAAGAGAAACTTTCTCCTGAACTGAAAGCTGAAAACGAGATTTTACTGAGCGGAAGAATTAATTTCAAAAATCTAACTTTTGCCTATCCTGCACGTCAGGAAGCTTCTGTTTTAAAAAATATTAGTTTGGAAATCGAGCCAAGCAAAGTAGTCGCATTGGTGGGTAAAAGTGGAGCAGGTAAATCTACTTTTGCAACGTTGCTTTTGCATTTATACGAACCAACGTCGGGTAATATTCTATTTGACGACCATTCAATTACCGATCTGAATTTAACCATATTACGAAGTCAGATTGCGCTGGTTCCACAAGATATTTTTCTTTTTGGCGGAACTATCAAAGAAAATATTGCTTACGGAAAACAAAACGCAACAGATGAAGAGATTCTTGATGCGGCAAGAAAAGCAAATGCACTGGAATTTATCGATCGATTTAGTGAAGGACTTGAAACCGTGGTGGGAGAGCGCGGAACGCAACTTTCAGGCGGGCAGCGCCAAAGAGTTGCAATTGCGCGCGCCATTTTAAAAGATCCTAAAATTCTGATTTTAGATGAAGCGACTTCTTCCTTGGATTCAGAATCGGAACAATTGGTGCAAAGTGCGTTGGAAGAGCTGATGAAAAATCGTACTTCAATTGTAATTGCACATCGTTTATCAACCATCCGAAATGCAGATAAAATTGTTGTGCTTGAAAACGGGGAGATTGTTGAAACCGGAACTCACGATGAATTGATGCGAGTTAACTCCGGGGTTTATTGGAATTTGAATGAAATGCAGTTTTCGTTGTGAAAAAACTGAATCCATTCACTCGTTAAAATCTCTGGCAAATCTTTTTATATGCGCAATATTTACATTTATCGATGTGGGCAGTTTGGGTAAATGTATTTTCGATTGAATATATTTCATGAACCAGATTTTTTAAGCCCGCGACTAATTCTTCTTTCAAATCAGGAAAAGAAAAAGTGTGTTTGTCCTTTTTTATATTTGGCGAATAATTTTCCTCAAAAAGCTTTCGTAAACTGTAAATGGTGGGTTGAATCGCTTCAATTTTAGATTCTTCAGACAATGCCCAGGAATAAATTAAGGCTTGCAAAATTTCCTTTTTAGGGTCTTTTTTATCCCGTTCAAAAAGTTCTTCAATTGTGCTGAACGCGAAACTTTTAACATTACCTGTTTTATAATCTAAAACACGCGTTATTCCATTTACACGATCAACGCGGTCGATTTTACCGCCGATATGAATTGTAGTCGGTTTTTCATTTAAACTGAGAACAAAGGACGTTTTGTATTCTTTTTCGAGACTAAGCAGTGTAAAAGGAGCAATGTCCTTATCCACTTTTAGCAACTGGTTCAGATAGGTTTTTATGTTCTCGTAAATCAACAAGGTTTTGCCCTCCAAAACTACCTTCTTTCTGCTATTTGGCTTATTCTTAAAATAGTTAGTTGCAATTTGTTTTGCAATTTCGTTGGCAATAACAACCTTATTTTTCTGAATACTCTCAATATCTAATTTATCCAAAACCTTTCCCTCAAAAGGTTTGTAGAGAGCTTCAATTGTATCGTGAAAAATATTTCCGAAAATCATTCCATCAATCTCTTCCTTCACTTCGTCGGGTTCCGGAAGACCAACTGCATAACGAAAATAGAACCTCAAACTACATTGTAAATACGTATTTATGGCACTTGGCGAAAGTGGATGTTCCAACGAATTTCTAGTCAATAATTTATCAACAATCTGTTTCGAGCTCTCAATTTGTATTGATTTTGTTGAGTCGTTGGCAAAGGAGAAGTCCAGATTTAACCTATCGGGATTGTGTGCCGAATCGTATTGCAACTGATAACCGTAGCGACTCAATTCTCCTGTATTTATTCCATCCTTAACTACACTATATGTTGCTGTAACATTTTTTGCCCGTTGAATAGCCCGATAAAAATAGTAGGAGTACATGGAATCCTGCTCATCGATTCCAGGCAGACCAAAACCTTTGCGAATGTTAAAAGGAATAAACGAAGGTGCAGTAAACGTGCGTGGCCATTTGTTTTCGTTCAGACCGAGAATAATCAGGTTTTTAAAATCGAGGCAGCGAGTTTCCAAAATTCCCATTACCTGAACTCCGCTCAAAGGTTCACCTTCAAAAGCTACCGATACTTTTCCTAAATACTGCGAAAATAACCTAAAATAAACCGCCTCGCTAATTTCCTGATTTTGCTCATCCATTACATTTTTAATCACCGATTCCAGTTTTTCGATGGCCTGATAAATGGAATAAATGATTTCAAGCAGCATTTTATTGTCTGTTTCGTTGGCTTTTAGCTTTTGATAAACTTCGCCCAAAACGTCTAAAAAATAACGGCTGTAATCTTCTACTTTTCCCGGAACGGAAAAAATTAGTTTATGAAAAGATGTGAATTCGATTTCATTTAATGCAATGGTAATTTTGTTTTTTAGTCGCACTTCGGTTACGAAGGATTTTCCCTGCTCTGTTTCCCAATGCCCCAAAAGTTGGTGGTTCAAAATATCGGTTACGTAACGATGATAAACAATTGTTCCACGCTGTTCATCCATCTTTTTGTTTTTCAGCAAGTTGGCCAGTAGCATTAAAAATCCGTAAATCATGGAATTTTTTACTGGGTAACCCATGGTAATGTTTACTGTGCCAATCGTTTCGGGAATAGTACCCAGCGATGAAAATAGCAATGATTCGTCGGCCAAAATAATTGCTGTATTATCAAATTCCTTTGAAAAATCAAGTTCTGTTTCTTTCAGGAAATTGGGAATTTGTTGCGACTGTCCGTAAACTGATGAAACAGCTACCAATTTTATATTTTTCTTTTGGTTGAAGATCTCAGTGTTAAAAGTAAAGTCTTTCGGAGC
Organism: uncultured Maribellus sp.; assembly: GCA_964476535.1. Classification (GTDB taxonomy): domain Bacteria; phylum Bacteroidota; class Bacteroidia; order Bacteroidales; family Prolixibacteraceae; genus Draconibacterium. The sequence continues at coordinate 10,887 of CAYZBC010000068.1, read as the reverse complement.
CGGAAAGTTGATTGTGTTTTCACGTAAAAAGAGTCCGGCTTCATTCTTTTTATCTTGCAAATATGCCTGGTCAAAATCCCAAAGAAATTCAGCTTTTTGTAAACGTTGTAAATGGATGAAAAATTTCTTTTCGCAGGTATTTAAAGCGTTTAGACCAACAATGTAATACTTTTTGAAATCGAATTTATAATTTTTATCGAGCAAATTTTCAATCACCTGACGATCGATCATCCCACCAAATGCCAGATTTTTTTCTGCTAATATTTTTTTGAATTCGGAATAAACCGGGAACAATTTCTCCCAAATAGCGAGGTGTTTTTCCTGAAATTCTTTTCTGCCCGAAACAGCAACACTTCCCCAAAATTGTTCCAGGGCTTCCTTTTGTTCGGGGGTCAAATAATCGAAAACCGAATCAATCTCTTTTATATCCGAAATATTTGTGAAAATATCTTTTGCATTTACCAGATAGCGGTCAACGTCGTTAAAGTCGGCCAATAAAATTTCGCCCCAAAAATAAAATTCATCAAAAGTCTCTTTTGTTTGCGTGTGCTTTTTAAAAACTTCGTACAAAATAGAAACCAGATGCAATTTATCGCCCTGATATAAATTGGAATAACCCGAAATCAGTTCCCCAATAGTGGTCGTCTCGGGGGCAAGAACAGATCCCGAAATTTCTTTCTGCAAGTAGGAAGTGAAAAATACCCCCGCTCTTCGATTTGGAAAAACCAGGCAAATATTATGCAGTTCATCGGAATGTTTTTCAAAAATGTATTTTGCGCACTGCGAAAGAAATCGTTCCATATCTTTTGATTGTTTTTTTTATTCTGTGAGTCAGAGTGCCTTCTTCGTGAATATTGCAATAAATTTCTACGAAATAAGAACAAAGTCACAAACAGAATTCACAAAGTTGCTCAAAGATAATTTGATTTTATCACAATTAACAGTTAGAAATTTTACTATTTTTAGATCTTCCTAAATCAAATATTTTAATGAATATAAAACATAAACCGATGAGACGAATTGCACTGACTACTTCCATTTTGCTTTTTACAATATTTATATTTGCCCAAGATCGTGTAACAGGATTAAATTTTGCCACACGTAGCGAAGTAATTGCGCAAAATGGAATGGCTTGCACCAGCCAGCCACTGGCCACGCAAGTGGCTTTGGATATTTTAAAAGCGGGTGGAAATGCCATTGACGCAGCCATTGCAGCTAACGCTGTTTTAGGATTGGTAGAACCCACCGGAAATGGAATGGGCGGTGATTTGTTCGCCATTGTTTGGGATGCAAAAACAAAAAAATTGTACGGATTAAATGCCAGTGGGCGGTCGCCTTACAATTTAACGCTCGACTATTTCAAAGAGAATGAATACGAAAAAATACCGTCTCTTGGACCATTGCCTGTTTCTGTGCCGGGTTGTGTTGATGGCTGGTTCGAGCTTCACAACAAATTTGGGGAATTGCCAATGAGTGAGATTCTGACTCCAGCCATTAATTATGCTAAAAATGGATTTCCACTTACCGAATTAATTGCCTATTACTGGGGAATTAGTGCGCAAGTATTAAATCAGTTTCCTGGCTTTGAAGAGATTTTTATGGTGGATGGAAAAGCACCCGCAAAAGGTGAAGTATTTAAAAATCCATTCCTCGCGAAAACATTGGAATTAGTTGCAAAAGAGGGGAGAGATGTATTTTATAAAGGTGAAATCGCCCAAAAGATTGTTTCTTACGTAAAAGAACAGGGTGGTTTTTTAAGTATGAAAGATTTCGAAGACCACACTTCGGAATGGGTGGAACCAATTTCTACTAATTATCGTGGTTACGATGTGTGGGAGTTACCACCAAATGGCCAGGGAACAGCGGTTTTACAAATGCTGAACATTCTTGAAAATTATGACATTGCAAGTATGGGTTTTGGTTCGCCGGAATACATGCACCTTTTTATTGAAGCCAAAAAACTGGCTTTTGAAGATCGTGCAAAATATTACTCCGACATGGATTTTAATAAACTGCCCATTGAAGGACTCATTTCAAAAGAGTATGGAAAACAACGTGCGGAGTTAATCAACGCAGAACGTGCCGCCCGTTCATATCCTGCCGGAGAATTGGAGCAGGGTAACACCATTTATCTTACCACTGCCGACAAAGATGGAAACATGGTTTCGTTAATTCAAAGTAATTACCGTGGAATGGGCTCGGGAATGACACCTGGGAAACTGGGTTTTATTTTGCAGGATCGAGGCGAATTATTTGCTCTCGAAGAGGGACACATGAATGTTTACGAACCACACAAAAGACCTTTCCATACCATTATTCCTGCGTTTATAACTAAAGATGGAGAACCATTTATAAGTTTTGGATTGATGGGGGGAGCCATGCAACCTCAAGGACATACGCAAATTGTTTGCAACATTGTTGATTTTGGTATGAACCTTCAGGAAGCTGGCGATGCTCCGCGCATTCAGCATTCCGGTTCCAGTCAACCTACCGGAGAAATAATGTCCGATGGTGGTACGGTTCAACTGGAAAGTGGATTTTCGTACCAAACCATTCGCGATTTAATGAGCAAGGGGCATAAAATTGAATATGCTAAAGGACCTTACGGAGGTTACCAGGCAATTCTTTGGAACAGTATAAATAAAGTTTATTACGGAGCTTCAGAATCCAGAAAAGATGGACAAGCGGCGGGGTATTAGTGTTAAGCCAACCGTCCGGATTTTTATTGCGTATCCACTTATAATTTTATGATCTAATTTGAAAGAACGATAAGAATTTAAAATGGCATCTGATAAAGAATTCGTGGATTTTGTTTTAGACCAAATTGAAAATGCTGGTGAAATTACAGCCAAAAAAATGTTTGGAGAGTATGGATTATACTCGAATAAGAAAATCTTTGCGCTCATCTGCGATAATAAATTGTTTGTCAAACCGACTGAGGCAGGAAGAGCTTTTGTAAAAGACCTTGTTGAAGCTTCTCCATATCCGGGCGCAAAGTTGAGTTTTCTTATCGAAGATAAATTAGAAGATCGCGAATGGCTCAGTGATTTAATAAAAATTACAGTCAAAGAACTTCCTGAACCCAAACTCAAAAAGAAGAAAAAAAACAGCCGTAATGCTAAAAAATAACAGTCAATTTCTGGTTGACAAATCTTATTTTCAGTACTTTGTTCGTTATTTTATAAATTACAATCAAACTATATGAAGGCAATTGTTTACACAAAATATGGGCCGCCAAGTGTTCTTCAGATCAAAGAAGTAAAAAAACCTACTCCTAAAAATAATGAAGTATTGGTAAGAGTACGGGCAACAACGGTAAATCGCACCGATTGTGCGAACTTGAGAGCAAAGCCATTTATTATGCGATTTTTTATGGGTCTGTTCAAACCTAAAAATCCAATTTTGGGAACTGAATTTTCCGGTGATATTGAGGCTGTTGGCAAAACCATAACCTCTTTCAAAATAGGAGATAAAGTTTTTGGTTTTGACGACGGTGGCTTGAGTTCCTATGCTGAATATATGGTGATTTCTGAAGATAAAGCACTTACTGTCATACCAGGAAATATCACATACGAACAAGCTGCCGCCAGTATTGAAGGTGCTCATTACGCATATAATTTTATCAATAAGGTGGATCTTAAAAGTGGACACAAAGTACTTGTTAATGGTGCTTCAGGAGGTATTGGCTCTGCTACTGTTCAGTTATTGAAATATTTTAATGCCGATGTTACCGCCGTGTGTAATACTAAAAATTTGGAATTAGTAAAATCACTGGGAGCAAGTAGGGTAATAGATTATAAAAAAGAGGATTTTACAAATGATAACGAGAAATATGATTTTATTTTTGATAGTGTTGGCAAAAGTTCTTTTGGTAAATGCAAACCAATATTAAAACCCGGCGGTGTATATATGTCGTCTGAATTAGGCTGGATGGTTCAAAATCTTTTCTTCGCTCTTATTACAGCAATATTTGGAAGCCTGCCCAGGCAAGCGGGAAAAAAGGTTAAATTTCCATATCCTCCAAACATAAAACGCAGTCTTGTTTTGATTAAGAAACTCATGGAAGAAGGGAAGTTTAAAGCTGTAATTGATAGGAAATATTCATTTGAACTAATTGCAGAAGCATTTAGGTATGTTGAAAAGGGACAAAAAACAGGAAACGTCGTAATTACTTTTGAGGATAATATACAAAATACTAATTTAAAATAAAATCGGAATGAGCAACATTAAATTTCTCTTTTCAATCAAGTTACCTATTTTTATTGTAGTTTATATCCTGTTTCAGAGTTGTATTCCGAATGGTAAACAAAATATTTCGGAGTGGCGCGGGCCAAGCCGAAGTGGTATCTACAACGAAACCAATCTTTTAAATGAATGGCCAGAAAATGGTCCAGATTTACTCTGGGTTTATGAAGGGATTGGGAAAGGCTATGGTGCGTCGTCAGTTTTAAACGATAAAATTTTTGTGAATGGCGAGCAGGATAGTCTTGGTTTTTTGTTTGTATTCGACATTGAAGGCAATTTACTTTGGAAATCGCCCAATGGAAAGGAATTTTTTGGAACTGGTCTTGCCAGTACTTATCCGGGAGCAAGGTCAACTCCAACAGTAGTCAATAATCTTGTGTATTCCACTTCGGGAATGGGCCGGATTGCATGTTTCGAAACATCCACCGGGGATGAAAGATGGGGGGTTGACATTGTTAACGATTTGGGTGGAAGATATGGTGAGTTCGGATATTCAGAATCTGTTTTAGTTGACGATAAAAATGTGTACTGTTTCCCTGGTGGGGCAGAAAGAAATATGGCAGCACTCAACCGATTCACTGGTAAACCAGTCTGGTCATCGGAAACACTAAGAGATACTTTTTCGTATTGTTCGCCAATTTTTGTGGATCTGCCAACCCGCAAAATATTAATTACCCATTCGCGCCATAATCTTTATGCGGTTGATTGCAGCAATGGCGAAGCACTTGGTTCTTACGGTTTGGAAGGATACGAATGGGACGGAGAACATTGTAATTCGCCGATTTATTCCGATGGTTTTATCTATTTTATCGGTAACGATGAAAAAGGGAAAGGTGCTGTTAAGCTGGAATTGGCGCAAGACGGAGAAAGTATAAAAGAACTTTGGTACAACGAAAAAGTCCGTAATAATTTTGGCGGATTCGTAAAAGTTGAAAACAACCTTTTTACTACAATTAAAGGAAATTGGTTAAAAGCCCTGGATTTGGATAATGGTACTGTTGCAGATTCTGTAAAAGTTGCAACCGGCAGCCTTATTTATGCTGACGATAAATTTATTTGCTACGGTATGAACGGAGAGGTAAACCTGATTAAATTCAACCAAAATAAATTTGATGTGACAAGCACTTTCAAAGTAAAACAAGGTACAGGCCATCATTTTTCGCACCCTGTAATCGCAAATGGAATTATGTATGTACGACACGGAAATGCTCTGTTAGCTTATAAAATAAAATAGAGCCTGAGTTTTATTATTACAAGGGAAGTTAATGTGTGCCTAACTACTGACATCTAAGGATAGAATTGGAAAAAAGCGGAAAAGTGCCAGATGTTAATGTGAAATATACCAATTTAATTTTCTGAATTTTTTAATACACTTTTATTATGAATATAGCAGTAGCACAATTTGAACCGAAAGATGGTGATAAAATATACAATTTATCGGTGATTGAAAAACTCACCAAAAAGGCTAAATCTAAAGGAGCCGATTTAATTAGTTTTCACGAAATGTGTGTAACTGCCTATACTTTTACCAAAAATCTTGATCTGGATGAAATTACGGAACTTGCAGAGGAAGTGCCAAATGGGGAAAGTACTAAGGAACTGATCCGGATTTCAAAAAAATACAATATTCCAATATTAGCTGGTTTAGTTGAAAAAGAAAAGGACAAAATTTTTAACACTTACATTTGTGTAACTGAAAACGGATTAGTTGCGAAATACAGAAAATTACATCCATTTATAAGTGAATATATGTCGGCGGGAGATGAGTATGTGGTTTTTGATTTACTGGGATGGAAGTGTGGAATCTTAATCTGCTACGATAATAATGTGATTGAAAATGTTAGAGCTACAACTCTTCTTGGAGCAGAACTAATTTTTGCACCTCATGTAACGTGCTGTACTCCATCTGCTATGCCGGGCAGAGATTATGTTGACGACAAATATTGGCAGAATCGGGAAAATGATCCCGTTTCGTTGAGATTAGAATTTGACGGGCCAAAGGGCAGGACCTGGTTAATGAGGTGGCTGCCCGCACGAGCTTACGATAATGGTGTATATTATGCTTATTCAAATCCAATCGGCTATGATGGAGAACATCTGAAAAATGGCAATTCAATGATAATTGACCCTTTTGGAGATGTGCTCTCTGAAATAAAATCATTCGAAAACGACATCACTATTTCAAAAATTGGAAAAGATAAAATAGAACTTTCAGGAGGTTATAGGTATAAAAATGCAAGGAGACCTGAGTTGTATAAAAATATAATTGGTCAGGATCACCAACCGAAAATCAGGCCTGTTTGGATGAAAGATTAGAAATAATTTTAACTAATTGTACTGTTTTTTTTGTTTTCAAATTCCGACCAAATAAAAAACCACTCTTTGAAAAGAACGGTTTTTTGAATTTCTGTTTTCTTTGTTTTCAGGCCTTTAATCTCTTAATTTTATTTCTCCGTATCGGCTTCTTATTTTAATTGTACCGCCGCTTTCTGAGCCAACCGTCCCAATTAAAGTTTGAGTATTTCGTTCTTTCATTTTATCTCCCGAAAATTCATCTTCAGGATAAGAAATTCCACAATACTCGCAACTTGCATCAATCGAGTAATCTGCATCATCCAATCCCAGCGAAATTTGTCCATAGCTGTTTGTAATTGAAATGGCCTCAAAATTCGGGGCAATCTGAGCAATATTTACACCACCATAACCTGATTCTATTGTTAAACTATTAGAAAGCTCTTCAATTTTTAGATGGCTGTATTTTGTAGTTGCAAAAACAGATGCAACTTCCTCGAAATTAAATTTGTCGTATTTCGATTCTATTTGAATTGAACCACCTTCCTCGATGTCAACAACCGAGTATTTCGATTCTAATTTCAGGTCATCAATTTCTCCAAGAGTCATGTTCGAGTACCGTACATTCACATCTAAATTAGCTGCCGAACTAATGTCTGCATTTCCATAGGCGAGTGAAACTTTCATACTGCCATCACCAGTAGCTTTTAATTCGTTAGCATTTAAATTTCCATATTGAATGTTAAAATCTCCATTAGCATTTAAGGAATTAACCACCGTATTTCCATACTTATTAGAAATTTTTAAATTTTTATCCGATGGGATATTCACTTCATAATCGATACTGAATTTTCGTTGGCTTTTAAAACTTTTTTCGATATTCGTTACCGCTGAAATTGTGTTTCCGCTTTTTCTGAAATTTACTGCAATCTGTCCAAGAAGCTCGTTGACTTTCTTTTCATTCGAACCTTCTACAGTAACAATTACATCGATTGTAATTTCGCTTCCGCCTTCATTCAGTATTTTAATCTCACCAAATTTATTGGTAATCTCCAATGTTTGTACTCCACTTGCAGCCCACGTTTCGTTGTATTCTTTTGTTTTTTCTTCTGCTATTACAGTTGTTCCTGCCGATAAAATGCTGATTACAAATAATGCAGCAAATAATTTAAATGATTGTTTCATGATTTCTATTTATTTGTTTTACTTCTTCTAATTTGATTATTATTAAATTTATGATATTAAGTTTTGCCTGGTAATAATCTAACATGGCATTTACAACGCGTTCGTCTTTTGGGTTGGCAGCTAAATCTTCCTGAAGTGCTTTAAATCTATCCTCAAATTCACTCAATTCGGCATCCATCATCTTTTGTTCTTCTTCCGAAATGAGACCTTCATTATTTAAAGTATTCCATTGGTTTAGCCCCACATTAATTGCATTGGTATAATAAAACTCAACCTCTTCGTATTCTGAAGAAACAGATGAAAGAGTAACATCATTTTTATTGAATACTGTTAAAAATGGATTTTGTTGATTTGGCGACATGTAAATAAAAGCCTGATTAGTTGCGAGTAAAACAAAAATTACTGCAGCAGCAACTTTCCAAACCACATTAAATGTAATCCTCTTTTTTTTATGCTGAATATTTAATTTTGCCTGGAAACGGTCAAAATGACCGTCTGACGGTTCATCGTTGTTTAACCCCTCCAGATTTTTAAAAATTATTTCTTCTATGTTGTCTTTTGCTTTCATCCTTATATTAGTTGTATGAAAAAATTTCTTTGTCTTTTAATATCGTTCTCAATTTGTTTTTTGCCCTTAAAAGTTGAGTTCTCGAAGAAGAATTTGAAATCTCCAATATCTGGCTGATTTCGTCGTGGTCGTATCCTTCAATTAGGTAGAGACTTAAAACAACCCGGTAACCATCTGGTAAATCTTGCATGGCATTTTTAATTTTCTGCACATCCACCTCTTTTGTTTCCATCTGGTAATCGCTAATTTGAGCTGTTCTTTCGTTTATCTCCTCAAACTGAACTTTTCTTTTTTTCAAGTAATCCAATGAACGATTTACAACAATTTTTTTGAGCCACGCCCCGAAACTAACTTCGCCTTTGTATGAATCCATTTTTTTGAAAGCACTTAAAAAAGCTTCCTGCATCACGTCCTCGGCTTCCATTCCATCGTTTACTATTCGTAAACTGACATTGTACATTGGCTTGTAATACAATTTATACAATTGGAACTGTGCCTTCTGGTTTCCTAACCTGCACTGGTCGATAATCTCCTGATGAATATTTTTATAAAGTGTATTCAAATCTTTTAATTCTGGTTCAATGACGATAGCAATATTTTAATGTTGCATACGTTGCGAAATTATTTTTTGTTCTTATTGAATTTTTGTGGTAAAAGGTATTAAAACTACTTTTTTATAAATGGCTTTAATCCAATTTTACATCACAACTTTTTACGAAAAGATTGTAAAGGGATTGAATTAATAATGCAATGAATGTTATTAGCTAATAAATGCAGGTTTTTACCCGATTCGATTTTTCTGATACAGTCTCAAAAACGTTTAGTTTTTCTTAAACATATTCTGATAATGCATTGAATCGGTTAAAACACCGCCACTTTTTGAATAGTAATCTTCATCCAATTCAAAAACGCCACCTTTGGTTTTTCTCCACTCAGCATTTGCAAATGGGTGATAACTCTCCATTTCAGCCCAATTCTTATAATTCTGATGACCGTTTGTTTCTAATAATCCAGTTCCAAGTTCGGGAAATGGATCGAGACGAGCAGCTATATTTTTGTTCCAATCAACTAAAATTGGGTTCACGGTTAAATCGGCACAAAAACAAGGCACTCCATTTTGCTTGGCAACGTTGGCAATTTTCATGGTCATGCTCAGGGTTTTTGCAATTGCTTTTAGAGCAATCGCTTTGTATCCCATTTGAATGCGAATCAAAGCATCTTCATCGGTGTGTGCACTTTCGTCGGCTGCCAAACGAACCGGAATATCTGTAACATCAATTTCAGCATGTTCAGGAAACGGTTCTTCAATAATTGCAATTTGCTCGAATGCTCCAATTTTTTTAGCGTGATCTATCAGTTTTAATAAAGTTTCTTTTTTCTCGTATCGACCATTTGCATCAAAATAGTAGGGCAGTTTTCCATTTTCAGAATGTTCTGTTCGGTAATGCCCAATTGCTTTGTGAATTTCAGTTAAGCGGGCTTTGTCTTTTTCAAGCATTTCTTCCTGTGTGCCGGGCTGACCAATTTTTATTTTCATAAAAAAATAACCCTCATCAGCGGCTTGTTTTATTTCTGAAATTGGAATTGAATAAGCCATTAAAGGAATGCTGGCAACCGTTTTATGTTGGTGTGAAAGTGCCGGGCGGTATTCTTCCGGAATCATTTTGTCGAATGATGTTATACCGTTTTCAGCAGAAAAAAGCATCCAGACTGCATTGTCAACACCCACAAGCGCATTTAACGCAAATGTTTTACGAAGATCGGGGTTGTCGGTAATTTTTTGTCCGTAAGCATAAACATCTTCCAGTATTTCGTCTAGTAAATCAACGGGAGATTCGAAAGCACGACCTTTAATTATTTTAAGAGCAAAGTCTGTCATCGCGTACATAATTGAATTGCCGCCACTTTCAGAAAAATTCCCAAAAACATTTGCGTCCGACCAAAGTACATTTTGAGTACACAAACCTATTTTTTCGATTCCTGAATTAGATTTCATCCAGGCTGCAGTTTGCCATATTTCCGACATGTAACCTCCTTTAAAACCGAACGGACGAATTAAGGGTTCGCGTTCAAAATTTGAATTGCTTGCTTCAATTGTTATGGTTTTTGGCGTTTTTATTGTATTCGAATTTAGCGAAAGCGAAGGTGCTGCGACCAGTGTACCACTAACAACCCCTGTCGTTTTTATAAAATTCCTTCGGCTCCAGTTTGTCATTATAATCCGTATTTTTCAAATTGATTTTTAAGAAAAGAGATGTCTTTTTTTAGCCATGAGTTTATTTCCTCAAGACTCATTGTTGGGTTTTTATCGCCATGTTCGGCGCCACCCAAATCATATTCATAATGAATGGAAACCGGTGCTTCGATATTTAACGATTTGTACAACTCAAAATAGGTTTTAAAATCAACCATTCCTTCACCAAGCGGAACGTTTTTTACGTTCCATTTTCCGTTTTCATTCTTTTCCCAAACAAAATCTTTTATGTCGGTGGTTTTTATCCAGGGTGCTAAAAGTTTCATTCCCAGTGGCCACGAAACTCCACCTTCAACCATTGCATGCCTGACATCGTATTGAACGCCAATAAATTCAGGATCGC
>CAYZBC010000067.1:0-20199 GCA_964476535.1 uncultured Maribellus sp. | reverse complement strand
TTAGGTAAATGAAATTTCAAATAATAATTTTTGTTCTATTGCTTTCATTTTTTATATTGGATTTAAATGCACAGCAGAAAGATGAAGCATATCTTTTTTCATATTTTATGGGAAATGGCGAAGATGGCTTGCATCTGGCATACAGCAAAGATGGCTTGAAATGGGAGGCTTTGAACAACAATAAATCGTTTTTAAGCCCCACTGTTGGTGGCGACAAATTAATGCGCGACCCGTGTATTATTGCTGGTCCCGATGGAAGGTTCCACATGGTCTGGACAGTTAGTTGGAAAGAGAAAGGGATTGGTTACGCATCGTCAGAAGATCTGGTTCACTGGTCGGAGCAAAAATTTATTCCGGTAATGGAACACGAACCCAATGCGCAAAATTGCTGGGCACCTGAAGTTTTCTTTGATGAAGTTTCAGCACAATATATTATTTTTTGGTCAACCACAATTCCGGGGCGTTTTCCTGAAACAGAAAAAAATGGAGACGGCGATCACAATCACCGAATGTATTATGTAACAACAAAAGATTTTTCGGATTTTAGTGAAACCAAACTTTTTTACGATCAGGGTTTTAATGTAATAGATGGAACATTGATTAAGAAAAACAAGGAATATGTTTTATTTATAAAAGATGAAACAAGGAATCCCGCAGAAAAAAATATTAGAATTGCCACAAGTTCCGAGTTGACTGAAAATTACAGTAAGCCAACAAAACCAATTACCGGCGATTATTGGGCAGAAGGACCAACTCCGGTACAAATTGATGAGTATTGGTTGGTTTATTTCGATAAATACAGGAAACACACAATGGGGGCAGTTCGTTCAAAAGATTTAAATAACTGGGAAGACATTTCAGATCGGGTAGAATTCCCAGTAGGAACGAGGCATGGAACGGTGTTTACCGTAAAAAAAGAGGTGGTAGAAAAATTGAAAAACTTTAATTGAATTGCAATGGTTGAAATTGGAAAAATAAATACGCTTGATGTAAATCGCGAAACCGAAAATGGTGTGTATTTGGATGGATGCGAACTGGGTGAAATGCTTATGCCGCAAAAATTTGTAACCCCCGAAGTAAAAGAAGCAGGTTATGCAACTGTTTTTGTTTATACCGATTCGGAAGACCGATTGGTAGCCACCACTGAAACTCCGATTGCAATGGTAGGGGAATTTGCACTGCTAAAAGTTGTTGCATTAAGTCGTTTTGGCGCTTTTCTAGATTGGGGATTGCCAAAAGATTTGTTGGTGCCTTTCCGCGAGCAAAAAGCCGACATGGTAGAAGGACGAAGCTACCTGGTTTATATTTTTCTCGATTTGCAAACCAATCGAATTGCTGCTTCAGCAAAACTCGATAAGTTTTTAGATAACACTCCCCCTGAATACGAGGAGGGACAGGAAGTTGATTTAATTGTAGTTGAACAAACTGACCTTGGATACAAAACAATCGTAAACTCCGAGCATTGGGGAATGTTGTATAAAAATCAGGTTTATCAGTCGCTCTTCAATGGGCAAAAAATAAAAGGTTATGTAAACAAAGTTCGCGAAGACGAAAAAATTGATCTTTTATTGGAAAAACCGGGCTACGAAAAAGTGGATGGCATCTCAGAAAAAATTCTGGATGAATTAAGAAAGAGCAATGGTTTTATGGCTGTTTCGGATAAAACTTCACCAGAAATGATAAAAGCAATGTTTGGTATAAGTAAAAAGAATTTCAAAAAAGCCATTGGTGGCTTGTACCGTAAAAAGATTATTGTTTTTGAATCGGACGGGATTCGGTTGGTTTAGTTATTTTGTATTTCGTCTTTTTCTTAATATAAGGTAATACTTGGACTTTATTCAAAACAAAGGATAACATCTTGAAGAAAAAGATGTCATCCTTTGTTTTTTTGTAATGTGGCAAGAACTAGTTGGTTTTAATTCTGATAGAATTGGATGAATCTTCCTCATTAAAATGGCTTTTCGCACTATTATAAAAATCCTGTTTATTATTATTGATTGTCATTATTTCGGCTATTTTTATTTAAGACTAAAACGACTTAAAAATTATGATTATGAAAACCATCTTTTTATTTTTAATCCTCTTTGTATATTCCGGTTCTTTTGTTTCTGCTCAAAACAACATTGTAATCAATACAGATTTAGGTACAGAAATCATTAATAAACATATTTATGGCCATTTTTCGGAACACCTCGGTACTTGTATTTATGGTGGTTACTGGGTTGGTGAAGATTCTAAAATTCCGAATACTGCCGGATTAAGAAACGATGTGGTTGATGCCCTCAAAGAAATAGGGATTCCGAATCTGCGTTGGCCGGGTGGTTGTTTTGCCGATGAATACCACTGGATGGAAGGAATTGGCCTGAGAAATGAACGACCAACAATGATAAATACACATTGGGGCGGAGTAACCGAAAATAACAGTTTTGGTACACATGAATTTTTGGAATTATGTAATCAGCTTGAATGTGAACCTGTAATTTGTGGAAATCTTGGAAGTGGTTCTGTAAGGGAAATGTCGCAGTGGGTTGAATATTTAAATTCCGGCAATGTCAGTCCAATGACTGAATTGCGGAAGGTAAATGGACAAGAAGAACCCTGGAGTGTAAAGTACTGGGGAGTAGGTAACGAAAACTGGGGTTGCGGAGGTAGTATGACTGTCGAATATTATACAAACGAAATGCGGCGTTATTCTACGTTCACTAAAAACTACGGCGATAACCGACTTTATAAAATAGCCGGAGGTCCAAACAGCGACGATTACCATTGGATGGAAACATTAATGAAGGATGGAAATCCGGGAAGAAGTTTTCAAGGTGTATCGTTGCATTATTATACAATTTGTCACAATTGGAATAAAAAAGGTTCAGCAACAATGTTCGATGAAAATGAGTATTTCACATCGATAAAAAAAACGCTTTTTATGGATGAGTTGTTGGAGAAGCACATCCGAATTATGGATAAATATGACCCCAACAACAGAGTAGGACTGGTTGTTGATGAATGGGGAAACTGGCACGATGTGGAACCGGGTACAAATCCGGGATTTTTGTATCAGCAAAATACGATGCGCGATGCGATGGTGGCTTCGGTAAATCTCGATTTGTTTAATAAATATGCCCGTCGTGTAAAAATGGCAAACATCGCCCAAACGGTGAACGTTTTGCAAGCCATGCTTTTAACAAAGGACGATCAGTTGGTACGGACTCCATCTTTTTATGTATTCAAAATGTATAAAGTTCATCACGATGCAACTTTGCTTCCTTCCAATATTACTTCAGAAAATTATACTGTCGGAAGCGAGTCGATTCCTGCACTTTCTGCAACAGCTTCAAAAGATGCAAATGGAAAAATTCATGTTACCATTACAAATCTAAATCCCAACAAAGAAATGGAAGTTACATGCGATTTGCGGGGAGTTGAAAAAGTGACATTCGAAAAAGGAAGTTTAATTACCGGAGAGAAAATTAATTCGTTCAACGATTTTGGGAAAAAAGAAGAAATTTCACTGGTTAGTTTTAATGATGTAAAAGTGAATGGGAACAAGGTTTCCGTTCACATTCCTTCGAAATCGGTTGTTCTGATCGAATTAAAGTAAGGCATCCCTCGATATTTCCGAAAAGAAATCAACATAAATTTACCATATTTTTAAAATAGAAAATGGTAAATTTATGTTGATTATTAGGATGATAAAATGCAGTTGATAATTTATCGATGAATTATCGAATTATACTAAACATTCTTTTAAACCTGATTTTTGCAGGAAAGCTTTTGTCTTTGTCCATTGATAGCCAGATGAATTTAGCTTTTCCAACCACGTGATCTTCCGGAACAAAACCCCAATAACGCGAATCGGCAGAGTTGTGCCGGTTATCACCCATCATCCAGTAATAATCCATTTTGAATGTATAACTTGTGGCAACTTCACCATTTATCGAAATCTCGTTCCCGTTTATTTCCAAATCGTTATTTTCGTAAATATCGATAATGCGTTTATAAAGAGGAAGATTATCAACCGTTAATTGTACCGTTGCATTTTTAGCAGGAATAGTAATTGGACCAAAGTTGTCAACATTCCATTTGAACCTTTCATCAGAAGGAAAAATACTTTGTTCCCATCTATCATCATCTTCTACAATTTTTTCAACTGAAGTAACATTGGCGAATTCTCCCAGCTTTTCAACATTGGTTTCGGTGAGCGGAAAAATGTATTGTTGGCTGCTACCTTGTCGGTCGTCAACAGCAATATTTAGTCTTTCTAATGCTTTTGGGTTTATTGAGGTTCCGTTTGTTCTAACCACATAATCATGTTGCATTCCTTCAATTTTTTGTTGAGATTCCCCATTTACAAAAAGCTGTCCTCGTGTTATTTTTATTTCATCGCTAGGAATGGCCACACAGCGTTTAATGTAGTTTTCGCGTTTGTCAACCGGGCGTGAAATAATTTCTCCAAAATTACGTTCATCACTCCAAACTCTGTCTCTTCCATATGCCCGTGTTAACGAGTAATAACTTTGATTCGGAATTCCTAATGCCACCGTATCACCTTCTGGAAAGTGAAAGACAACGACGTCGTCGTTTTTAATTTTTGTAAGTCCTGCCATTCTGTTGTAGGGGCGTTTAATCCACTCTACATACGATTTTTTGTTTTTTACGATCGGCAGTGTATTGTGCACAAATGGAAACGATAGGGGTGTGTTCGGCGTTTTGGGTCCGTAAGCAGTTTTGCTTACAAAAAGATAATCGCCAACCAGCAACGATTTTTCCATCGATGAAGTTGGTATTGTGTAGGCTTCGATAAAAAACATACGGATAAACGAAGCTGCAATAACTGCAAAAATTATTGCATCTACCCATTCAACTACTTTTGTTTGTCTTCCGTTTGGCGGATTTCTCTTTTTCCAAAAAGACCAGTGTACTTTTTCGGTTATGTAAATATCGAAAATAACTCCAAGTCCGAGAAGCCACAAAAAGCTACCTAACCAAATTACCCAAAGTAAATAAAGTGTTCCAACTGTAATAAATTTAAACCACTTGTTTGTAAGAATTTTATTTAACATCTATTAATATTTTTATATTTTTAGTAAGTCTTTCATTGTAAGGATGCCTTTGTTATCAAGGCAATATTCAGCCGCTAAAACGGCACCAAAGGCAAATCCTATGCGGCTTTTTGCGCTGTGTGTAATTTCGATATAATCAACTTCCGATTCGTATTTTATAGTGTGAATACCAGGAACCTGACCGACTCGTTCCGATTTAATATTTAATTCGTTTTTAGCAGGTATCTGGTCGTTTACCCATTTGTTTTTGCCCGGAAGTTTATCAAGAATATCATCGGCTAAACTAATTGCCGTTCCGCTTGGCGCATCCAGTTTTTGAGTGTGATGAACTTCGGTCATGTCCACATCGTATTCGGTACGGGGAGCCATTAAATCGGATAGTTTTTTGTTCAATTCGAAAAACAGATTTACGCCAACCGAGAAGTTACTTCCATAGAAAAAGGTGCCGTTCAATTCTTTACACTTATTGTAAACTTCATCTTTTTTATCTAACCAACCAGTAGTGCCACTTACCACAGGAGTTCCAGCTTCAAAACATAATGTATAGTTTTTTATGGCTGAACCAGGAATTGTAAATTCGATGGCAACATCGCAATTCCGGAGGTTTGCAATTGTTAATTCTTCTGGGTTGTTAATATCTACTTTCAAACCAATCTTATGGCCACGCGAAATTGCAATTTTCTCAATTTCCTTACCCATTTTTCCGTAACCAATTAAAGCAATTTTCATATTATTATTTCAATAAAAAGCACAAAGATAAAATATTACTTAAATGTAGCTAGCTCCAAATCAAACTTAAAATTATTTCGACAAATGAAAGGGGTATATGGACAAAAAGGTTTCTTTCGCGGATTTTAATAGAAAAGAGTTTTAATCTGGCAACAATAAAATATTTCAAAATAAAAATTCCTATTTTTAACTTTTTAATTTTCAATATGAAAACGATAAAACTGATAGCAACCGACTTGGATGGAACATTCTTGAAAAATGACAAAAGCATTAGCAATAAAAATTTGGAAGCTTTGCATCTTTTGGGCGACAAGAATATTGTAAGGGCAGTTGCCACGGGCCGAAACCTTAGAAAAGTACGAGAGGTTTTAAACGATCATGTTCCGTTTGATTATATTGTATTTTCTTCCGGTGCAGGAGTATTCGATTGGAAGAATAAAAAACTCATACATAATCAGAACATCTCCAAAGAATCATCACAAAAACTTATTTACTATTTTGTTGAAAGAAAATTAAACTTCCATGCATTTTTTCCTGTTCCGGAAAATCATAAACACTGGTATTTTAGGGGAGAAAAAAATTGTGAAGAATTTGATCGCTATTTTCAGTTTAACAAAGCATCCTCAACTGAATTGAACTTAAGGAAGTTACCCAATGAAGAATTGTGCCAGTTTCTAATTATCATTCCCGAAGATGGACAAAAGTTTAATCAGATGAAATTAGAGATTGAAGCAATTTGTTCAGAAATAAGGGTCATTCGAAGTTCATCGCCAATAACAAAAGGTTACATTTGGATTGAAGTGTTCCACAAATCGGTTTCAAAGGGAAACGGGGTAAAATGCATATGCGATTTGTTGGATATTGAATATAAAAATACGCTTGGAATTGGAAACGATTATAACGATTTCGATTTACTCGATTTTACTGCACATTCTTTTTTAACAGAAAATGCACCTTCTGAAATTAAAGAAAAGTATACAAGTGTACCTTCAAATGAAAATGATGCTTTTGCTTTTGTAATTCAACCATTGTTAAAATAAATTGTTGTAGTAATTTGTTGTAATTATCACCCAATATTAAATACTCATTGTCTTTAAAAGAAATATAGAAAAATGAAATTATTATTATTAAGTACAATTTTGCTGGTAAGTACAATTCTGCTTTCAGCACAGACTAGTTTTGATTTAAAAAGTCCAATACCCGAAGATCCAAATGTGAGTAAGGGAGTATTGGAAAATGGAATGACTTATTATGTGCGTTCCAACGAAACACCAAAGAACCGTGCAGAGTTGTTTTTGGTTGTTCGTGCGGGTTCCATCGACGAGGATGACGACCAACAAGGGTTGGCACATTTCTGCGAACACATGGCATTTAACGGAACCAAAAATTTTCCTAAACACGAATTAATAAGTTATTTTGAATCGATCGGGATGGAATTTGGCCCCGAAATAAATGCGTACACCAGTTTCGATGAAACGGTTTACATGTTAAAAGTACCACTGGACGAACCAGGATTTATTGAAAAAGGATTGCAGGTTTTATTCGATTGGGCAAGTCAAATTACAGATTCCGACGAGGAAATTGAAAACGAACGTGGAGTAATTCATGAAGAGTGGCGCGGTGGTCGCGATGCCAATTACAGAATGCAACAGAAATGGTTGCCGTTATTTTTACATGAATCGAAATACGCGAATCGATTACCAATTGGATTAATCGATATTGTCGATAATTGCCCTCCTGAAGTTCTTCGCCGATTTAGAAAAGATTGGTACCGACCCGATTTGCAAGCTGTAATTGTTGTGGGCGATTTTGATCAAAATGAAATGGTTGAAACGATAAAAAGTAAATTTTCAGCCATTCCTAAAGCAATAAATCCACGAGAGAAAAAATTCTTTGAAATACCTGACCATAAAGAAACATTGGTAAGTATAAACACTGACGAGGAAGCTCAATATCCGGTAGCGTTTACATTCTATAAGCATCCTTTAAAAAAATCGATAAATTTAGAAGATTATCGCGAAACAATTTTAGAGAATTTATACAATGGGATGATAAATAATCGGTTGGCAGAAAAAACACAATTGGCCGAACCTCCATTTTTAATGGGGCAATCGTCGTACACCGAATTGTTTGGCCCAAAAAGTGTTTATCAATCGATTGCTATTACTCAAAACGGACAGATTGAAAAAGGAGTAAAAGCCGTGTTAATCGAAAACGAACGTGTTCGGAAATTTGGTTTTACAGAAACAGAATTAGAACGACAAAAAACCGCCGTTTTAAATTCGATGGAAAAAGCATATAACGAACGCAAAAACCAAAAATCGATAAATTACGCCAACGAATACAAACGAAATTTTCTGATGACAGAAGAACCATTTCCCGGCATGGAGAATGAGTATGAATATTTTAAAACATTTGTACCTGTCATTTCGGTTGACGAAATTAACAAGCTTGCAGAAGAGTGGGTAACAGACGAAAACAGGGTGGTGGTAATAACTGCCCCCGAAATTGAGGGTACAAAAGTTCCAACTGAAGAAGAAATTATAGCTCTTTTGGAGGATGTTAAAAACACCGAAATTGAAGCTTACGAAGATGCAGTTTCGAATGTTCCGCTAATTTCAGACGAGCCATTTGGAAGTAAAGTTAAGTTAGAAAAAACCATTGAAAAATTAGATGCTGTTGAATGGGTACTCGAGAATGGTGCAACAGTTGTACTAAAAACCACCGATTTTAAAGACGACGAAATTATATTTAATGCCTGGAGTTTAGGTGGAAGTTCGTTGTATGGAATGGAAGATGATATTTCTGCAGGATTAACAACCGACCTTATTTCAATGAGTGGAATTGCCGATTTCAACAAAATTACACTCGATAAGATGCTTTCCGACAAGGTATTTAATCTGACTCCGTTTGTTGGCGAATTACGCGAAGGTTTTAATGGAAGTTCGTCGGTGAAAGATTTGGAAACCCTGTTGCAAATGGTTTACCTGCATTTTACAGAGCCACGTTTCGATGATGTAAGTTACCAATCGTTAATGGCACAATATAGTGCGATATTGGAAAATAAGTCGGCTTCACCGGAAGCTGCGTTCAAGGATACATTGGGTGTTGTAATGGCAAATTATCACGAACGTTCGCGCCCAATGACGGTTGAGTTATTGGAAGAAGCAGATTTCAATCGTATTAAAATTATTGCAAAAGAGCGTTTCAAAAATGCATCCGATTTTAAATTCTTTTTTGTGGGGAACATTGATGTGGAAACATTTAAACCTTTGATTGAAAAATACATTGGCGGAATTCCTTTCACCCCAGAAAAAGAAAATTGGATTGATTTAGGAATTGAAAAGCCGGATGGAGTAGTTGAACGATTGGTGAAAAAAGGTCAGGAAGATAAAAGCACACAGTACATTGTATTTCATGGCGATTTCGATTATACATCGCAAAATCGGGTACAATTAGACGCTGTTGGACGAATTCTTTCAACCCGTTTACTGGAAGTAATTCGCGAAGATAAAAGTAGTGTCTATTCAATTGGGGCATATCCATCGTCTGCGAAATTCCCGGATGCAGAGTATTCTGTTACTATTGCTTATGGAACTTCGCCCGATAAATTGGTGGAGTTAAAAAAGGCTGTTTTTGAAATAATTGAGGAGTTCGCTAAAAAGGGACCAAGTGCGGAAGAGCTGGAGAAAGCGCAGGAAAAAATGTTGCGCGAGCGCGAAACACAAGTTCGCGAAAATAGCTTTTGGTTGAGTATTCTTACAAATACATATTATTTGAAAGACGGTGATTTTTCTGAGTTTGGCGGTTACAAAAATTTAGTTGAAGGTCTAACGGTTGATTCAACAAAAAAAGCATTTGGTGAATTGTTTGATTTTAAAAATTATATCAGTATTGCTTTGGCTCCTGCAGAGTAGTGAAAAGACATAAAAGGGAGTCGGGATTATTTATAATTCCGACTTTTTTTATGCACTAAAAAGTTTAAATTAGCTGTTTCAATATTAATTTATAAAGCGAGTATGAAAATCTTTTCTCCACTATTTATCGCAATTCGTGTAATTGTTTATTCGCTGTTGATGTTTGGTGTTGCCGAAGCTATTTTTTTTGATGCGGCGCATCCCATGGAAGATGGCTACTTCGGCGAAATTACTTTCACTGAAATTGGTCAGGAAATAATTTTGTTTTTCCTTTTTGGGTTCTATATGTTGCTTGGTTTCAAACGACGCGAAATTCAATCCATTTCAAATATTGTTTCACTTTTTTTTCTTATTTCATTTATTCGTGAGTTTAATTTTTTAGTTGAAGATTGGATTTATCCGGTTCTGGTGGTGCTGGTAATTGTTATCTGGCTGGTTATTCGCGATTTCAAAAAGATTAAAAAGGCGACCATTGTGTTTTTTAGTGTTCCCGCTTCTTCATGGTTTTTCTCTGGTTTTCTGATTACTTATATTTTTAGCCGGTTGTTTGGTCGTTCAAAATTTTGGAAACTTTTATACGACGAAGAGAATTACCGTCTTGCAAAAGCTGCAAGCGAAGAGGGGCTCGAATTATTGGGAAACACTATGATGTTGATCGCAGCCTTCGAGTTTATTCTTTTTTACTGGGCAGAAAAGAATAAAAAAATCGAGAAATGAAACTAGCGTTTGTAATTGTTTCAAACAATTTGTTCTGGTTTTTAGAGAAGGAAATAATTTTTTCTTTTTTCTTTTGTCTTGATACTTTTTATCTTGATTCTAATTTATAAAATATGAAAGTTTGCGGTTTTACTTTTATTCGAAACGCTGAAAAGTTTGATTTTCCGATTGTTGAGGCCATCAATTCGATTTTACCCATTTGCGATTATTTTGTGGTTGCCGTTGGAAGTTCGGATGATAAAACACGCCAGATTATTGAAAATATTTCACCCACAAAAATTACAATTATTGACACCGTTTGGGATGAATCCTTAAAAAAGGGTGGGGTGGTTTATGCCGCTGAAACGGATAAAGCATTTCAAGCCATTCCAATAGAATACGATTGGTGTTTTTATATTCAGGGCGACGAG
The DNA here is from genome assembly GCA_964476535.1 of uncultured Maribellus sp. Taxonomy (GTDB): domain Bacteria; phylum Bacteroidota; class Bacteroidia; order Bacteroidales; family Prolixibacteraceae; genus Draconibacterium. Next base: position 9,366 of record CAYZBC010000067.1, on the reverse strand, counting down.
CTTTTGCATGAGAAATATCTGCCAAAAATTAAAAATGCAATGGAAGAGAATCTGCAAAAAAAGGATGTGGACGGATTCCTTTTTGGATACAAACATTTTTATGGAACATTCGATTATGTTGGCGATTCACGAAAGTGGTACCGAAATGAAATCAGAATAATTCGTAACGACAAAAATATTCGTTCGTATCGCGATGCTCAGGGTTTTCGGAAAGATGGAAAAAAGCTAAATGTATTACCAATTAGTGCAGAAATTTATCATTATGGATGGGTGCGGCATCCAAAATTTATGCAGGATAAAATTGATTCGGTAAAATATTTTTACGATGGAATTTCAGAAAAAGATGCTCTGCAAAAAGCCGGTGAACAAGAATTTAACTATGCGGGGAAATACGATGCTCTGGCAAAGTTTGAAGGTTCGCATCCTGCCGTTATGATGGAGCGAATTCAACGTTTAAATTGGCAAATTGATGTTGATCTGAAGAAGACAAACATGAAATTGAAATACCGGGTCTTATACAAAATTGAAAAATTTTTTGGAGTTCGTTTGTTTGAATATCGGAATTATCGGATTCTGAAAAATTAGTGGGAAAATAATTTCCTTGCTAATTCCAGTTGGTCAGTTTTTCCAACATCCATCCACAATTCCGAATCATCAAAATAACCTTTTATTAGGTGGTTTTTAGCCAATTCTAAATAGAAACTAGTAATTGAAAATTTATCTTCGGCAGGCATTAATTTAAAAATTTCCGGCTGAACAATGTGAATTCCACTAAAAGCCATTTCAATTGATTCCTCAAACTTTTCAGGAACGGAAATTTTTGATTCGCCTGTTTTTTTATTAATCCAGCCCACCAAACGTTGATTTTTATCGAATTTAAAATAACGTTGTGTTTGCCTGTTGCGTACAACCAAAGTAGCCAGCGCATTTGATTTTAAATGTTCCTCTTTTAAAATTTGAAGTTTTAGGTTGCTTAAAATATCAACGTTATAAATAAGGATCGGTGACTTATCATTAAAAAAATGAGCTGCTTTTTTTAATCCTCCTCCGGTATCCAGTAATTTTCCCGATTCATTAGAAACATGGATTGGAATTCCAAAATTTGTTTCAGAAATAAAGTTAATTACCAGCTGCGAAAAATGATGTACGTTCACCACAATCTCCGAAATTCCCTCGTTTTTCAGTTTTTCGATGGCATGTTGCAGAAGCGGTTTTTTGCTAATTTCAACCAATGCTTTTGGTTTGTCAGTAGTTTCATCTAACAATCGCGATCCTAAACCTGCTGCAAATATCATTGCTTTCATAATTGTTTTAACTTTTTATTTGTCAGTGTTTTGTCGTAAATTGAATGAAATTAAAACAAGAAATATCATGTTTCCTAAAACAATTTATCATGTAACTTTCGTCTCATTATTATTGATTTTTACACTTCATTTAAGTGCACAAAAGTCAATAACAGGAGTTGTAACCGAAGAAATTGTTACCAAAGATGGTAAATTTTTAATATACCATACTACTCATCTTCCAAAAGGTAAAACCATTTCGGGTACTGTTATAGCTGAACCGGAATCGGATAAAACAAAAAAGAGAGATAAGCAAATTGAAAATTTGAAACATTACATCCTGAAAATCGGTGATCAGATTATTAGTAACGACGGGGTTTTTTCAGTAAATTTACCAGAAGTTGATATTATTCCATTGCAGATTTTTTCATCCCCTGAAAAGCTCATTCAGGAAATTCCTTTTGATTTGAGTGAGCCTTTAAATTCAACGACGTTAAAATTACCACAAACTATTCGGAAAGATGTTGTTGAAAAAATAACCGGCGATTTCTCCGGCGATATTTCAAAAGTCAATCTTTTGTTGAATGAAAAACCTGTGGATGTACTTGCCGGAAATGATACAGAACTGTTTTTTAAGGCAGAAAATATTGAGCTGGGGAAACAGGATCTTTCGATAGAGTATGATGATGTAAAAGCGACCGAAGCAATAAATGTTGTTGACTACACTTTGCAAGCTGGAAAATTAAATTTAAACAGTGGAGAAACTACTTATCTTGATGTGAAAGTTGTTGGGCTGAAAGATTTGCAAGAACCACTTAAATTGAAAGTTCAAAACCAGTCGGTTGGTACAGTTCGGCTTGAAGGAGGGGATGTACAGACTGTTCAAATAACACCTTCAGAAGTTGCAGAAACAGGCATCTGGCAAAAACGTTTTGATATTCAAAGTTTAACCAGAGGAAGTTTTAATATTTATACTGAACTGGAAAAACCGAATGAAAATCAGGATCAAGTAAATCCTATAAACGAATTTCCAAAGTTAGAACCTCTTTTAAAAGAACAACAAACAATACCGGCTCCTGATGAAATGAACCCGGCAGGACCAAATTCCGATGAACATTCCTCTACAACAAAACCTTCAGCAAAAGGTGAAGTAGCGCTTCCAGATGAGATGAATCCAGGACCAACTTCCCCAAAACCTCCTCCTGTCAAAGGTTATGACGAAATTAGAACTCATGACAAAATAAATCGGGTAGGAACTAATGTCAATGAACATCCACAGAGTGTAATTTTTAAAAAAGTACCAGAAAAAAAGAAGCTGGAACCTCAAACTAAAAGTGGTGACGAGGATAATGATTGTTGTGATGAGTTGAGGGCGCAAAGATTATCTATTGAAGGACTTTCGTGGGGAGGCTGTATGGTAATATTTGATTTAGGAAATGGAAAGGCCATTAGATTGGAAGGAAATAAAATAATACTTCATAATATTCGGAATAGTGGTTGGAACAGCCGCCGGAATATGGAAATGGAATTCGATTTTAATCTTGAAGATGCTTTTTGCAACATTTCGGATAATGAATATTTGAGTGAAGTAACACGTCAACAAATTGCAACTCATTCAAGCGAAGACGGAGATAGTATAAGAGGAGTAAATATCGGAGGAGAAAGCCAGTCGGTTCTTCTTGGAAGTCCCACTAATCAGACAGGAAGCAGGGATGTTTATGTTATAAGAGTGATGAACCAGATTGTGGGCACTGATGGAATTGAACGGGAAATAAACATTCAAATTTCAGTCAATAAACAAACATGCGAGGTGTCGATTCACATGTCTGTAGATCGGCAAGTTTTCGAGAATGTTTATACTCCAAATGAATAACTACGTTTTTTTTTTACAATTTTTTGGACATAAATCAAATCCGATCTTAATTTAAAATTGGAATTGTTTATGTTTTAAAATGAAACTTACCTTATCCTGTTCATACTCCTAATTAATGCTTCGTCTTTGCCAATGGCGCGAATGGCCAGATAATCTAAAACAATGGCAATAATTGGAAATGCAACCGGAATTTTAAATGCAACTTTTGCACCATCGAAACCGGCGTAAGTAAAATAGAAAAACATTCCAAACAGACCCATCAAAAGAATAATTGTAAATACCAGCATTCGAATTTGACGGATGCGTTTTTTATACATAAAAATAATTGCCAGATGTAAAAAGAGAATTAATCCAATAAATATAAGTAGGGGTAAACCGTTAAAAATCAATGTCTCGTTATTGAAAATTCCCTTTGCGTTAAAAATTAGCAATTCTCCATTAACGGAAAGATCTGCAAATTTGAGCATAAATAACGAAGCGACCAGCATTTCGGCAACTAAAACAAATAGAGTTTGAATTCTTTGAATCATAGTTTTTCAATTTTCTGCAAAAATAAGAATTGTAATGAGAATATAAGATTCGAGTATTGAGAAAAAGATTTTTTTAATAGTTTCTAACTTATAACTCACAAACTTTTTCAATTTCATTCTGATTGATGTACCAAAGAAATCCGCATACTTTTTTAATTCCCGTTTCTTTTAATGTTTTTGCGTAACGTTGTACTTGATGGTTGTAACTGTCCGATTTTTTCTCGCCGGTTTTGTAATCCACAACAATTGCTTCGTCGCCGGAAATCATAATCCTATCGGGGCGCAAAATACGCTCGTTTGTTAAGAGGCTGCGTTCGTTTAATACGGTGTAACTTCCATCAAACCAGGACTTAATTTCAGGATTTACAATACTTTTTCCTAAATTCAATTGAATTTCTTCCAACTCTATTTCGTTGATTAATCCGTTATTAAGTGCTCTCAAACACGCTTTTTTTATGTCTTTTTGCGTTTCAATTTCAGAAAGAATATCGTGAATAATTTTCCCCGTATTTTTAATTGAACCGTGTTTCTCTCCTGCAATTAAAAAGTCGTCGCTTGATGTTCGCAATTTTAATTTTCCACTAAAATCATTAAACTGATATTTTTTAATGATGATTGAATTGGACTCCTTCTTTTCATTTAAACCCTGAGGAATGGTTCCAAACTGAAAGACAGTATTTTCGTTATTCCAACTTTCCGTAAATTCATTTTTACCCCTTAAACTTTCAAGAGACCTTTTAAGTAGGTGGTGTATCGATTTTCCCAGTGTTTTACTTTTCTCATTGGGTGCCGGACAATTAATGATTAGCACCGATTTTGCACGGGTAAAAGCCACATAAACCAAATTAAACGAATCGATTATATAATTTACTTTTTCTTCGTAAAACAGGTTTTTAAAATGCGATTTTTCCATTTGAGTTCCGGCTTTTACAGGCAGCAATGGAAATTGGTTAAATGGTTTTTCTTCCGGCTGACACCAAAGTATTGGCGCATTTTTTCCACTCCAGCTTGTTGTCCAGTCTAAATAGGGGAGTAGTACCGCCTTGTATTCAAGCCCTTTCGATTTATGAACCGTTAACAGACGAATTGAATCTACCTCTTCGTTTACATTTACCGATGTTCGGTAGCCTTTTTCGTTCCACCAAAAAAGCAAGTTCGAAAGGTCGTTTGAAAGTGAGGTTTTTAATTCACCCGACTTATCAATTAAAGTTTGCAAAAATGGCAGTTCGCTTTCAATTTCAAACAATTCAAATTGCGAACAGATTTGGGTGATGGATTCATCCAACGAAGTGAGTAATATTTTTTCTTTCACTTTCACTAGTCGGGTTGCTAATTCTATGTCAAAAAGTTCCTGAAAATGCTCATCTATTTGCTGCTGTTCACCAATTGAAAAGTCGAGTTGAACTTGATTTTTATTACTTAGGATTAGTTTGCCCCGATTTTTAAGTTCAGGTTTTAGCCATTCAATCCAAAGGTTTAAAAGTGCTACTTTTGAGATTTCATTTTGCGGGTCGATGAGTAATTCAATGGTCGTCATAACGAATAAAACGCCTTTTGATGCGTGTAAAAATAACGATTCGTTGGATAACACAGAAAGGTTGTACGCTCTGTTTTCAACTTGGTTGGCCGCACTTAAAAACTCTTCTATTATTGGAGTCCCTTCTTTATTTTTTCGAATGAGAATAGCAATCTCAGAAGCTTTTATTCCATTGTCCTGAAGCTGTTTTACCTGTTCAACTAAGGAGTGAGTTGACTCTTCTTTAAACTCGTCGTCAGGAAAAAACTGAATTTTTACAAAACCCTGTTGTTGAGCTTCCGGTTTTCCCGATTCCTGAACAAATGAATCGTAAATATTTCTGAATTTATTGATGAAGATTTCCTCTTCATTATCGATTTCTCTTAATAAAGAATCTTCAAAGTTTGCTTTAAGACTGCCGAAAATAGCATTGTTAAAATCGATGATATTTTTGTCGCTTCGCCAGTTTTTTTCCAAGGTTTGGTGATTTAATTGCCCAGCGGAAAAATCGGAATTAATTTGTTCCGCCAAAATTTTCCAATCGCTGTTTCTCCAGCGGTAAATCGACTGTTTTACATCTCCAACTATCAGGTTTTTATGTCCTTCGGCAAGTGAGTTTATAACCAGGGGTTTAAAGTTATTCCATTGTAAAGTGGAAGTATCTTGAAATTCATCCAACATAAAATGGTTGTAATAATTTCCTGTCTTTTCATAAATGAATGGCGAGTCGGATTGACCAATAATTTTACTTAAAAGTAAGTTTGAATCGGAGATTTGGAGTATCCCTTTTTCATGCAGCAACGTTTTTATTTCTTCTTTTAAGTCGGTTAAAATCCCCAACATTCGTAGTTGTTTCTGCACCGCAAGTGCCGTAAAATATTGTTGTTCCTCGTTTCTTATAAAAGTTAGAATATCGTTTAATAAAGGTTGAAGTTTCGATTCAACAACAGTATGTATTTCGTCTTTTTTTGTACTGTTTTTTGTGTACCACTTTTCAACGTTTTCGCTGGCGTTTTTTACAGTTGTTGTAATATTTGGTTTATTTCCTTCAGCAAATTTTAAAAATATAGAACCAATTCCGCGGCTTTTTCCTGCAAAATCATCAATGGAAAGTCCACTTTCCTCAATTATTTGCATCCCTTTTTTTCCTTGGATTTTCAGCTTAGATTCAAATTGAAATTTTATACTATTTAGTTCTTTCCCAAAACTATTCAGGTTTTCGCGACTGTAAACCGATTCGCTGTTTTCAGGAAAAAAGATTTGAAAATTCTCTTTAAATAACTCTTTTCCCAATGCTTTTATGTCGTCGTCAATTCGTTGACTGTAGTTGTCTTCAATTTTCTCTTTGCTAAATTCTTTCAACCATTTTAGCAGTTTTTTGTCTTTGTCTATTTTTGCCAACATTCGGTCAACCGCCTCTGCCAGAATCATGTCGCTGTCTAATTCAACCGTAAAATTTGGTGAGATTCCCAATTCGCGATTAAACGATTTTATAATTCTTTGTGTGAAAGAATCGATTGTTTTTATGGAAAAACGGTTGTAATCGTGTAGTATATTTTTTAAAACAAGTTTGGCTTTATTTCGAATTTCATTTTCAGGATAAGTGTTGTTTTGTAGTATTTTAAGGTAATAGGAAGGTTGGTTGTTTGCCAATAAATCAAGTTGTTCCAGAATTCTGGTTTTCATTTCGTTGGTTGCTTTATTGGTAAAAGTAACCGCTAAAATGTGTTTGTAATTGTAGGGATTTTTAAGCAATAGTTTTAAGTATTCAACTACCAGTTGAAAAGTTTTTCCGGAACCTGCTGATGCTTTGTAAACGGTTAGCATGAGTTAATATTTAGTAGTGAGTTGAAAGTCGTTAGTACGTTGACTGAGTTGCATTTCGAAAATAAAGTTTAGCGTTAAAAGTAAGTTGTTATTACGAATAAATTGAATTAGAATCCAGGATGTTGCCCTCTTTGCTGCACATTTACACGGGTTTCTATTTTGAAATTCTTTGAGACTTTGTATTGCATAAAAAGTGTTGATCCGTAAGAATCGAAATTATTCATTCCCCGGTTTAGATTGGGAGAGGAAAAAATGGAATTTGCTCCATAACTAAAACCGCCCAAGGTAAATTTGTCGCCAAGTTGATAGGCTGCTGCACTTAAAACCATTGCATTACCGAAGAATGGTGAATGAAATGGGCTTGTCATTCCAGATAAAAAATGGTAATGTGTAACTGGGTTGATATTCAGGTTTAAAGTGTATCTGTTTTTATATTCAGCCTGAAAATCAAAATCAGGCAATTCAATCTTTACATCCATTAAATCGGAGCTGAGTACATTCCCCGAAATCAACTGGCGATATTCCATTTGCCTTTGTAATTGCATTTGAACTGAATCTTGTTCAGTAAATTCCATTTGCAAACCTTGTTGTGCAAACGAGCCAAAAGCAATAAAAAGTAATGAGATAAAAAAGAGTCTTTTCACGATTTTCTTTCCTTATAATTCTAATTCCTTCAAATTTAAAATTATTTACAGAATAGTTATGCAAAGTCGCAGTTAAATGTTGCGAAGAAAAGCAAAAGCTGAAAATGGTTAAATAAAAGAACGGTTAAAAAGATTATTCGGAGATAAGAATCTTTGCAACACTTTATTATTTTTTTGTGATGCGACTGAATACTACAACTTTTAACTTTCTCCGTTATTTCAGTTTCAAAAATGCTTCTTTAATTTCGTTGTAAGTTGTATCAGTGATTTTATAAAGCGGTGAACGCAATACATTTTCAATGGTTCCCTGGTAATTCATTAACGCTTTAACTCCACCCGGGTTTCCTTCTTTGAAAATGAGCTGGCAAAGGTCAATAATATCGAAATGTAATTCAAGCGCTTCCTGGTATTTTCCTCCATTTGCAAATTTAACAAGGCTGCTTACTTTTTCGGGTAAAGCGTTGGCAAGTACAGAAATAAGACCTTTCCCTCCAATTGAAAAGATGGGCAACGCTAGTAAATCGTCGCCTGAAATTACCGTAAAATTATCAGGTGTGTATTTCCCGATTTTAGTGATTTGCGAAAAAATTCCCGACGCTTCTTTAATAGCAACAAATTTATTGGAAGCTTCTGCCAAACGAACCACTGTTTCTGTTTCCAGATTTACGCCGGTGCGCGATGGAACATTATACAGAATAATTGGAACCGGACATGCTTTTGCAATTTCGGTATAGTGGATAAACATTCCTTCCTGCGAAGGTTTGTTATAAAACGGCGTTACAATCAATAACGCTTCAACACCGTTAAAATTAAATTTATCGATTTGTTTGAGGATGGTGCGCGTGTCGTTGCCACCCATCCCAACAACTACCGGTAATCCGTCAGATTTCTCCTTTATAAGCTCAACAACATTTGATTTTTCCTCTGAAGATAAAGTTGGTGTTTCGGCGGTTGTTCCCAGCGCAACCAAATAATCCATCCCTCCTTTAATCTGGTTATCGATTATATTTTCCAATGCGTTGTAATCTACCTGATTGTTGTTTGTAAAAGGAGTTATTAATGCTACTCCTGCTCCTGTAAAAAGCTGACTCATTTAGTTGTTGTTTTTATTTAGCTGCGCAAGGTAAAAAATTTGTTGTTTGACCAAATACATTGCATCATCCTTTTTACCAATATTAATATTCAGGTCGAAATAGTTGGTTTCGTTGGGCGACCACCCAACTTTGAAACTGGCTCTCGAAAGTGCAGTCATGTAGTTAAGAATGAAATTTTGTTCTAAGGCAGTATTAAGAAGCAAATCGAAATTATTATTTATAAAATCCTCTGTTTTCCCCTGTTTCGGTAATCCCCACCAATTTAAATCTGCTGTCGTAATGGTGTTAGTGTCGGGTTGTGGATTCGTAATTTCCTCGAAAACGCAGAATCCCCTGAAAATAACCATTTCTTTTTTGAAATAATTTTTCAAATATAGATATGCTTCTTTTTGAGAAGGTTGCCACAGAACTCCAACTGTTTTTACAGCATTAAGTTTTGGAAAACGCGGATTGCGTTTTACGTTTCGAGCCAATTTGTTTAACTTTCTTTGTGCGTATTTCTCTTTTAGTCCCATGTATAATGCAAATGTAATCAATTGAAAAAAGTATGAATGAAATCAATCCAACATTTTTAGAAAATCCTTTTCTGAAATAATTGG
>CAYZBC010000066.1:0-20233 GCA_964476535.1 uncultured Maribellus sp. | reverse complement strand
TGTTGGTAGATTTGGCGCGAAACGATTTGAGTAGAAATGCAGACAAAGTTAAAGTGGAAACCTACCGCGAAGTACAATTTTATTCACATGTAATCCATTTGGTTTCACAAGTTTCCGGGGAGATAACCGAAGATACCAATTTAATAAAGGTTTTAGGAGAAACATTCCCGGCGGGAACTTTATCGGGGGCGCCCAAGTATAAAGCCATGGAATTAATTGATAAATACGAAAATCAAAATCGTGGATATTACGGCGGTTGTATTGGTTATTTAGGCTTCGACAGAACATTAAACCACGCCATTATGATTCGTTCTTTTTTAAGCAAAAACAACAAATTGTTTTATCAGGCGGGTGCTGGAATTGTTGCCGATTCGCAGGAAGAAAGCGAATTACAAGAAGTAAATAATAAATTAGCGGCGCTAAAAAAAGCCATTGAAATAGCAAAAGGGATAAATTAGAATGAAACAGATTGTAATTTCGACTAGAAAGAGAAATCTCATTATTGAAACGGATTTCTCTCCCGCGTATCTCGGGATTCGGAATGACAAATTAATAAAATACCATTCAAAAAATTAAAGTCGAAAAACAATGAAAATATTGGTCATAGATAACTACGATTCGTTTACTTATAACCTGGTTCATGCCATTAAAAAAATTTCTGGATTGCCGGTTGATGTATTCCGAAACGATGAGATTTCTCTCGAAGAGATTGAAAAATACGATAAAATCGTTCTTTCTCCAGGCCCCGGAATTCCTGAGGAAGCCGGTCTGTTATTAGATATTATAAAAGAGTTCGCTCCTAAAAAATGCATTCTTGGAGTATGTTTGGGACACCAGGCAATCGGCGAAGCTTTTGGTGGTAAATTGCACAACATGAACAGAGTATTACACGGAATTGCAACACCCATAGAACTTACGCAAAATAGCTCGGTTCTATTTAACGGATTGCCTTCAAGTTTCGAGGTTGGTCGTTATCATTCGTGGATTGTAAAAAGCGAAAATTTACCGGCTTGTTTAGAAGTAACGAGTTACGACAAGGAAGGAATGATTATGTCGATGCAGCATAAAGAATACGATGTTCAGGGCGTTCAATTTCACCCGGAATCGGTATTAACTCCACTGGGTGAGAAGATAATCGAGAATTGGTTGAATAAAATATAATTAGTGTGAATAACTAAGCTCAGACTTTAATTTGAGGATTTAAAATAAAAAAAAGAATGTGCGTCCACAATCGTCTAAAAAAGAGATGATATACCACGTACCGCAAAACAGAATTTATTTCAATCATTCAACAAAAAAAATGAAAGAAACACTACAATATTTATTCGAAGGAAATATTCTCACACGAGAAGTAGCAAAACAAATTCTTTTGAAAGTTGGAAAAGGAATGTATAGTGAGTCCGAATTTGCATCCTTTCTTACTGTTTTTAAAATGCGTCCAATTGCTTCTGAGGAATTCGCTGGATTTCGGGATGCGATGGCTCAACTCGCTCTTAAAGTTGACCTTCCAGAATACAATGCTATTGATGTGGTTGGCACGGGTGGCGATGGAAAAAACACTTTTAATATTTCTACGCTTTCGGCATTTATTATTGCGGGTGCGGGTGTAAATGTGACCAAACATGGGAATTATGCCGCGAGTTCTACCAGTGGCTCATCGAATGTTCTGGAATATTTGGGGTACAAATTCAGTAACGATTTAGCCAAATTAAAGGGCGATTTGGAAAAAGGAAATTTTTGTTTTTTACATGCTCCGTTGTTTCACCCGGCCATGAAATATATTGCTCCGGTACGACGAGACTTAAAATTTCCAACATTTTTTAATATTCTGGGACCAATGGTGAATCCCTCATCTCCAAAGCATCAGTTGCTTGGTGTTAACAACGAAATGAATTTTAATCATTATAAAAACGTGTACAATACATTAGATATAAATTTCATGATTGTAAATAGTACCGATGGTTACGACGAAGTTTCACTAACTGCCGACACTCATTTTGCTTCCAAAAATAAAGAATCACATCTTTCGCCAGCCGATTTTGGGTTTGAGAAGATTCAACCGGAAAAATTATACGGAGGAAACTCTGTGGAAGATGCAGCTAAAATCTTCATTTCCATATTGGAAGGAAACGGAACTGAAGAACAAAATAATGTGGTTTTGGCAAATGCAGCACTTGGATTAAATGTTGTTTACCCTGAAAAAGATTTATTGGATTGTGTTGCAATGGCAAGAGAATCTTTAGAGAGTAAAAGTGCTTTGGGGAAATTAAACAGTATTATAAATTAAGAAGATTGTCATTTCGACGACAAGGGAAAAGAAATCCGTTCTTTGTTATGAGAGATTTCTCAGTCATGTATCCATCGAAAAGATAGATTCAAAAATTAGATAATAAAAAATGAACATTCTCGACAAAATAATAGAAACTAAAAAAGAGGAAGTTGCCAACCAAAAAAAGGTGGTCAGCGTTTTACAATTGGAAAAACATCCGGGATTTAACAGGAAATGCAATTCACTAAAATCAAATTTGCTCAAGGAAGGTTCGTCTGGAATTATTGCTGAATTCAAACAAAAATCACCCTCAAAAGGAGAGATTAATTACCGTGTAAAAGTTGAAGAAGTTACTAAAGGTTATGTTGAAGCCGGAGTTTCCGGATTATCTGTTTTAACCGATTACGAATATTTTGGAGGAACAATTGCAAACCTCGCAAAAGCACGCGAAACAAATCCTAATATTCCCATTCTTCGCAAAGACTTTATGATTGACACTTACCAAATTATTGAGGCAAAAGCTTTTGGTGCCGATGTAATACTGCTAATTGCCGCTTGTCTAGAAAAAGAACAAGCCAAAGTTTTAGCGGAAAAAGCAAAAAGTTTGGGAATGGATGTTTTAATGGAAATTCACAACGAAGAAGAATTAGATATCGTAAATGACTTTGTGGATATTGTAGGTGTAAATAACCGAAACTTAAAAACATTCGAGGTTGATGTAGAAACTTCAGTAAATTTGGCAAAAATGATTCCCGGCCAATTTGTGAAAATTTCGGAAAGTGGTTTAGCCGGTGCAGAAACTATTCACTATTTACGGAAAAATGGATTTATGGGATTTCTGATTGGCGAAACATTTATGAAAACCGATAATCCGGGGGAGGCTTGTAAGCTATTGATTTCAAAACTATGACAAGACAATTAAGAATAAAAGTGTGTGGAATGAAATTCACAGAAAACCGCGAGGCAGTTGAAAATTTGGGAGTTGATTTTTTGGGATATATCTTCTACGCCAATTCAAAAAGGTACATTGGGGAAAATCCTGAAGTTGGATTATTTGCAGCAAAAAAACCCAAGGTGGGCGTTTTTGTGAACGAAAATGCTTTTGAGATTTTTGGGCTGGCAAAAAATTTGGGTTTTGAATATGTTCAATTGCACGGAACTGAAAATCCAAAGACCTGTCAGCTATTAAAAACTCAGGGATTAAAAATTATTAAAGCTTTTAGTGTTGACGAAAAATTCAAGTTTTCATCCACAAAACCTTATGAAAAGGTAGCAGATTTTTTTCTGTTCGATACTAAAACCAGCTTGCCCGGCGGTTCAGGAGAAAAATTCGATTGGCAAATCCTTAATAATTACAACGGATATACTCCTTTTTTTCTTAGTGGTGGAATAACAGTGGATGACGCAAAAAGCATCAAAGAAATTGAACACCCTAAACTAACTGGTGTCGATTTGAACAGCGGTTTCGAAGACGGACCGGGATTTAAAAATATTGAAAAATTAAAAAAATTTATAACGGAATTAAGTTAATTAGGAAAGTCATTTCCACGAAAGTGGGATTCTTTGAATTAAAATCAGATTCCCATTTTCACGAGAGTGACAAACACGGTTACAAAAAAACTTCGGTTTTCCGGCTTCCGGCTTGCCGATAAAATTTTTAATATGAATTACCAGGTAAACGAAAAAGGATATTACGGCGAATTCGGCGGTGCATGGATTCCGGAAATGATGTACACTAACATTGACGAACTACAACGCAGATATTTGGAAATCATCGAATCAGCTGCATTTAAAAAAGAATTCGACCAGCTTTTGAAAGATTACGTTGGGCGACCTTCGCCACTTTACTTTGCAAGCCGTTTGTCGGAACATTACGGTACAAAAATTTATCTGAAACGCGAAGATTTAAATCACACCGGTTCACACAAATTAAACAATACAGTTGGTCAAATTCTGTTGGCTCAAAAATTGGGAAAAACCCGGATAATTGCCGAAACCGGAGCTGGACAGCACGGGGTTGCAACGGCAACAGTTTGTGCGTTAAAAGGAATTAAATGTGTGGTTTATATGGGAGCACTCGATGTTTCACGTCAAGCACCAAACGTAAAAAAAATGAAGATGCTGGGTGCCGAAGTTATTCCGGTGCACAGTGGAAATAAAACCCTGAAAGATGCCACCAATGAAGCCATGCGCGATTGGATTGGCAATCCCGTTGACACGCATTACATTATTGGTTCGGTGGTTGGTCCACATCCCTACCCAGATATGGTAGCACGATTTCAGTCGGTAATTAGTGCCGAAATGAAAAGCCAGCTTTTAGAACAAACCGATAGTGAATTTCCAACACGTATTATCGCCTGTGTGGGAGGCGGAAGTAACGCGGCTGGCGCATTTTACCATTTCCTGGACAATGAACAGGTTGAACTAATTGGAGTTGAAGCCGCCGGAAAAGGAATTGAAACCGAAGAAACTGCCGCTACTTTATTGGTTGGTTCACCTGGAGTTTTACACGCCAGCAAAACTATGCTCATGCAAAACTCCGATGGACAGATTACAGAACCGTATTCAATCTCTGCCGGGTTAGATTATCCTGGAATTGGACCGTTGCACGCTAATCTGCATAAAACCGGACGGGCAAAATATTTAGCTGCTACCGACGACGAAGTGCTTCAAGCCGCTTTATTAATTACTCAATTGGAGGGAATTATTCCTGCACTGGAATCGGCTCATGCACTGGCAGCGTTGGAAAAAATAGAAATGCTGCCTAACGATGTGAATGTAATTAATCTTTCGGGGAGTGGAAATAAAGATATGGAAACGTATTTGGATTATTTTGGGTATTGAATGCAAGTACAAAATGGTGAGTAATTAGTAAAAAACTTCGGACTTCCGACTATTCTTAAAAAACATGAACAACAGAATTAATCAGCTTTTCAAAACAAAAAAAGAAAATATATTATCGGTCTATTTTACGGCAGGGTTTCCAAAATTAAACGATACCGTTGAAATAATACAGCAACTGGAAAAAAATGGAGTTGATCTCATCGAGATTGGTATCCCGTTTTCTGATCCAACTGCGGATGGTCCAACCATTCAAAAAAGTAGTGAAACAGCCTTAAAAAACGGAATGAGTTTAACCATCCTTTTTGAGCAATTGAAAACCATTCGCGAATCGGTAAATATCCCGCTTATTTTAATGGGCTACTTTAATCCCATTTTTCAATTTGGAGTGGAACAATTCTGCCAAAAATGTGCTGAAATTGGAATTGATGGAACCATACTTCCCGACATGCCCCTCGACGAATTTGAATCGCAATATAAAGCAATATTCAGTAAAAATAACCTGCACAATGTTTTACTAATAACACCACAAACTTCAGAAGAGAGAATAAAACAAATTGATGAGACATCGAAAGGTTTTATATACATGGTTTCGTCGTCTTCAACAACCGGAGCGGGGAAAAAAGTAGAAGATTTTCAAACAGATTATTTTGAACGGGTTCAGAATATGAAGTTAAAAAACCAATGTATTATTGGATTTGGTATATCGGATAAAGAAACGTTTAAAAATGCCTGTAAATATGCCAGCGGAGCTATTATTGGGAGTGCATTTGTAAAAGCCATAAATTTCGACGAAAAATTGGAAAATGCCGTTTCTAACTTTGTAAAAACTATTCAATAGAAATACTAAATTGAGTCTGTTAAAAAAGTAGTTGCTTGAGCTGGAAAGTCGGAATACGAAGCTGTTTCAGATTTTTAAAGCCTGTCCTTTGAAATTTGTTGCCTGAAGTTTTGCTTTTGAAAATCGGCAACTTTAGGATTAGGCACTAAAAAGGTTACGTTTTGTTCAGGAAAAAATTATGTTTTCAAACAGGCACATCTCGAAATTAATGTAACCAACTACAATACAAGAAATTAATAAAACACCTCGGTATATTCTATTGTTAAATCCTGTTAAATCGTATTATGCAGCACACTTAAATTGAAAATTAAATGTTATTTTAATATCGAAATTTAAAAACAGAGCTATGTTAGAATACGCAAAAATAATTCTGCCAAAAGTAAGTTTCAGTAAAGAGTTATTCAGAAAAGAATTAGTCAAATGCATTCATTGGGTAGAGCAAAATCAAATTGAAGAGTTGCATACCTGGTGTTACGAAAATTTTAACGAAATGTATCCGGACATCTTGACTGAAGAATTTGCAAATATTGCAGCTTAAACAGAACGAAAACAGCGCTTTATAAGCTTTTCCCCGAACATCTTATTTCTTCTATTTTCTACAAACAACCTATTTTTAAATACCAACCGCACAATAATACATACTAATAGTTATGTATATTAATTGTTGTCATGTGTACACCTCCAAATGCCACTCGTTGATATTATTTATTCTTAACACACCTATTCCCTATGTTTGAACAAAAAGCCAAAATATTCGGAAAATACATTTAACAAAATTCTGATTATAAAGGGTTTCAATAAGTTTTATTAGGGGAAAAACAGGGGATTTACATTATTAATCGAGCACGCCAAATTTTACATAGAAATAGTTAAACAGCATTACAACAGTGTAAAAAGGTGCAAATATCTGACCCGGCTGGCAGATATATAACTCCCGTTTCCCCGGCGGGAGTTTTTTGTCTGAAAATACAAATGAAGTTTTAGTGTTAACATAAATTTTTATCTATGAAAAAACTATTTTTAATAGTAATGGCGTTGTGTTTTGGGGTAAGTACCATATTTGCCCAAACAAAGCAAATTACGGGAAAGATCACCGCTGCTGAAGATGGTGTACCAATCCCAGGTGTAACAGTAAGTGTTAAAGGAACAACAACCGGAACAATTACAAATGTCAGTGGGGAATATTCCCTAAGAGTAATAAACAGTGCAGAAATTCTAATTTTTTCATTTGTTGGAATGAAAACTCAGGAAATTCCAATTTCTAGTAGTATTATTAATGTCGTATTAGAACCTGATATTATTGGTGTGGACGAAGTACTCGTTGTTGCATATGGCACTTCAAAGCGCTCCTCTTTTACTGGTTCGGCACAAACCGTAAAATCCGATGATCTTGTTGGAGCCTCAACTTCAGAATCCATTGACAAAATGTTGTCGGGAAAAGTATCGGGAGTACGTGTAAGCTCTGCAACCGGAGCACCGGGAGCTGCAGGGGAAGTTCAAATTCGCGGAATTGGATCCATTAATGCATCAACTACTCCGCTATATGTAATTGATGGAATTCCATTGGAAACCGGAATGTACGGTTATACCGGATTTTCTACCGATTTATTATCGATGCTGAACCCGGAGGATGTTGAAAGTTTAACCATTCTGAAAGATGCGGCAGCGGCTTCGCTCTATGGATCGAGGGCAGCAAATGGAGTTGTTCTTATTACTACTAAGAAAGGTCAAAGCGGCAAAACCAAATTCAACTTTAAAGCAACTCACGGTACTTCTAAAACTGCCATGGACAAAGTTTATCAGCCCATGAGTTCGGAGCAGTACTTAGATTATGTTGATGATGCTTTAATCGGCGCCTACTTATTTTGGTACGAGCCGGGTTTATATCCCGACGACGAAGCCTACCGTGATCCGGAGGCCTTGGCCCGCGCCCAGGAATATGTTGCAGAAGACCCCGACGGAGGAAAATGGGGAATTGCTTCGCCCGCATCGAGCACCAATTGGCGCGATGTAATTTACAAAACGGGTAAAACAATGGATTACCAACTTTCGGCTTCGGGTGGTGGCGATAAAACTACTTTTTACACAAATATTGGTTACAATAAAATTGATGGGATAATTATTGGCAGCGATTTCGAAAGATTTTCGGGTAGATTAAACTTAAACCATAAAGCCAACGAATGGCTGGAAATTGGAGTTAAACAAATGCTTTCGCATACCAATCAGAACGGATATGGCGACCAAACCGATCAGGAACAAGGAATTGCTTACATGTCACCACTTAGTATGATTTTTTCGATGAACCCAACTCAGCCCGTCTATAATTCTGACGGTACACCAAATTTAGATGCAGGCATGGGCAACGTAAAAAATCCACTCGCTGCATTAATGGGAACTGGTGATGCTACCGACCAAACCTATAAACTAGCACGTTACAGGAGTTTAACAAATGCAAATGTAAATATGAAACTCCTTCCTGAATTAATGTTCCGCTCCACATTCGGGCTCGATTATTCCGATTCGAAAACATTTATTTGGTGGGCACCTGAGAGTGTTGACGGTGCAGCTTACGGAGGACTTGGCGATCATTTAACCTATACTACTATCGTAAAAAATGCTTCGTTCATATTCGACTACAACAAGACTTTTGAAAAACATAACCTTCAGGCATTGGGTGGCTACGAGGTTGAAGGCTCTACATTTAGGCGATTGCAAGCATCTTCCGAAAACTACTCTACATATAAGTTACCTGAGCTTTCCAATGGTCAACCACTTGGAACCGGAAGCGAATTGTCCTCTTCCAATTTAATGTCGATTATTGGGAATGTAAACTACAATTACAACAATAAATATTATGCTTCCGCCAGTATCCGTTCCGATGGCTCTTCGCGCTTAGGAGCTAATAACCGGTGGGGTAATTTCTGGTCAGCATCGGCATCGTGGCGAATTTCGCAAGAAAACTTTTTAGCCGATGTTAGCTGGATAAGCGACATGAAATTGCGCGCCTCGTATGGAACAAACGGAACTTTACCCATTGATTATTATGCACATCAAGGCTTATACGCCTTCGATAGTGGATATGGAGCCGAAAGTGCCATTTTTATTAAACAACCCGAAAATGCCAATTTGAGTTGGGAGAAATCGGACAATATGAATGTAGGTCTCGACATTGGCCTTTTCGATCGCCTAACTACAACAATAGAGTACTATCATAAAAAATCGCGCGATTTGCTAATGCAGGTACCTCTTTCATACCTTACCGGATTCGAAACATCGTGGCAAAACATTGGTGAATTAACCAACCAGGGTATCGAAATTGAAGTTCACTCCAATAATATTCTGAAAAAAAATTTTAAATGGACAACGGATTTTAACTTTACTACCATTAGCTCGATTGTTGATAAATTACCGGGAGGAAAAGATATACTTAATGGCGACGGCGGTATGTATCTTCTTCGCGAAGGCGAGTCCCTAAGTACTTTCTATCTTCCAACATGGGCTGGCGTAGATCCGGAAAATGGAATGGCACAATTCTATCTCGATCCCGAAAATTCGGATGAATTAACTTACTACCGAAATAGTGCAAAACAGGATATTCAAGGAAAAGCAATTCCTGATTTTATGGGTGGTTTAACCAATACAATTACTTATAAAGCATTCGAATTATCATTTATGTTTACCTATCAGATGGGTGGTAGTTTGTTCGATTACCCTGGCTATTTCTTCCATCACCATGGAGTTAGGCTTGGTTCGTTTAACGTTTCTGAGGATGTTGAAAACAACTGGTGGAAACAGCCCGGCGATATGGTTGATAACCCACGCCCCGTTGCCTGGAGCTCCGACCGACCAGACCGTTGGTCATCGCGTCATGTTTTATCCACCGATCACATACGTCTGAAAGATATTTCGTTGAGGTATACTTTACCTAAGAAAATTGCCAATAAAATGTCGATGAGTAATGTACAAGTCTTTGTAAATGGAAATAATTTGTGGACACTTGCTAAAGAAGATACAATAGAACCGGAAGTAACATTAAATGGCTATCGGACTGTTGATACACCAATTACTAAAAACTTCCTTTTCGGAATTAATGTTGAATTTTAAATAAAACGAAATGAAGAAAATAATATATACGCTAATTTTAGGACTTGCCATAGTTTTCCAGGGATGTGAAGATTTTCTGGAACAAAGTCCATCGGATGCCTTACCGTCAACCGAGGCAATTACAACCGTTGCCGACTTAAACAATGCTGTAAACGGTGTTTATACCGGAATGATTGATTTCGATCTTGGGCAGGGTATGTTTACTGAACCTTATTCGTACTACGGAGGCGATTTTATTGCTTATGGCGATTTAAAAGGTGGCGATTTAAACTATACGGCGTCTAACAACCAAATTTCGCCAATGGCCAGATATGAGCACGGTGTTGAATCGGATTTTGCCGAGCATTACTGGCAAATGCCCTATACTTTAATTGGCCGGATAAACGATGTACTTTCGGTTGCCGGCAATGTTGTGGCTCCTGCCGCCGAACTCGACCAATATAATGATTTAATAGGTCAGCTGCATGCACTGCGTGCTTTGTGTCATTTCGATGCAGTTCGGCTGTTTGCCAAGTCGCCAGCCATAAGCGATGTAAATGCAGCCAATTCGGGAGTGCCAATCGCTAACGAAGTTTATCCGGTTGACTACGAACCAGCCCGCGCCACTTTAAAAGAAACCTACGATTTTATTAAAAGTGAATTAAATACTGCTGTTGGTCTTTTGTCGAGAGACGAAAATCTGGGACGTATAAATTACTGGGCGGCCAAAGGAATACTTGCACGGGTATATTTGTATAACGAAGAGAACAGTGAGGCTTTAGCTGCAGCTGAAGACGTTATAAACAGTTCGCCCTATTCCTTATATACCATTGCTGATTACCTGAATGTTTGGGGTATTGAAGGAGCACCGGAAGCGATGTTCGAAATTCTTACAAACAGTACACATAATTCTCAACGAAATTCAATAGGCTATTACACGCATAGCGATGGCTACGGAGAATGTGCGTATTCAACTCAGGGTTACGAATTGTTAACCGAGGATCCAAACGATATTCGCTCTCAACTTATTGAATGGGAAGATGACGAAGTCGATACTGAAGGTTATTACACTCAAAAATACCCGGGACGAGATGGAAGTTTGTATTTAAACAATCCTATTGTTATCAGGTTATCAGAAGTGTATCTTATTGCTGCCGAAGCAAAAGTAAAAGGAGCATCGGGAGGCCAGGCTGCCAGCTGGTATATGAATGAACTCCGTAAAAACCGAATTACTGACTATGCTGATGTTACTGATGTTACGCTTGACGATATTTTAATTGAACGCAGAAAAGAGTTAGTTGCAGAAGGACATCAATGTTGGGATACCTGGAGAAATGACAAGAGCGTATTTCCTCCAAGGTTAAATAGAGAAGTTGATGGCTCATACGAATTGGCTATTTTACCCATTCCGAAAAGAGAAACAGATATTTCTTCGAACTTAATTCAAAACCCGGGTTACTAACATACTAATAACCTGAGTTCGATTGTAAATATTGAACTCAGATTAATAACTCATCTTCTAAAAAGAGTGGCTGCTAGGTCACTCTTTTTCATTTTACGACTATTATGTCAGCGATAATTACTTTATCCACTAAAGTTTGTCTCTCGTCCTTTTGCTTTTGAATTTCCATTACCACACTCATTCCTTTAACTACCTGTCCGAATGCGGCAAAACCTTGTCCGTCCGGATTACGTTTGCCTCCAAAATCCAATTCAGGCTGGTCGCCAATACAAATAAAAAATTCTGTTGATGCTGTTCCGGTTTCTGCCCGTGCCATAGAAATTGTACCATTCAAATGTTTTAATCCAGTTTCTTTGGTAGTTTCGTGTCGAATAGTTTCGATCTTTTCAAATCGCACTTTTACAAATACTCCACCTTGAATTACTTCAATTTTAATATCGTTTTGAGGTTGGTTATTCATTCTAACTGCACGATAAAAAACGGCATTTTTATACGTTCCAATTTCTACATGATTTAGAAAATTACTGGCTGTAACAGGCGCATTTATTATGTCTATTTCTAATACAATTTCGCCTAGAGGAGTTGAGAGCTTTACTTCTGGAAGAGTTTGCCCGGCACTGTTAAGAAAAAATAAAATCGATAGAACTGCAAAACTCATTCTATAATTAATTCTCATAAAGAAATTTTTAATAGTCAGATAACTTTTTGTTGTAACTCAAATGTAAGAAAACAACTGGGAAAATGGACACTGACAATTAATGCTTTATTTGAATTTCAAAATGTTTGCAGACAATAATAAATGATAACACGGAGGTCTCAATTTTTTTTAATTCGGAGGAGATAGCTTTTTAATTTCCACACACTGGTCAAAAGGATTTTTTTGTGTTTAACAAATGTTCAATTTTTTGTATCTCTAAATTGCTTTATTACTTTTAACAAAAAATACATTACAATGGGACTTTTCAATAAACTAAGGGGTGAATTTATTGATATCATCGAATGGCTCGATGATTCTAATAATACAATGGTGTATCGTTTTGAACGTTTTCAAAACGAAATTAAAAGCGGTGCAAAACTAACGGTTCGCGAAGGCCAGGCAGCTGTTTTTATAAACGAGGGGCAATTGGCCGATGTATTTCTACCAGGCATGTATTCGTTAACCACCGAAAACCTCCCAATTCTTTCAACTTTAAAAGGATGGAAATATGGTTTTAACAGTCCGTTTAAAGCAGAAGTTTATTTTGTAAGTACACGAAATATTACCGACCAAAAATGGGGAACTAAAAATGCAATTACATTGGCAGATCCAAGATTTGGAATGCTTGAAATCAGAGCTTTTGGAACCTACGTAATCAGGGTAAAAGATGCTCCGGTTTTTATTCGGGAAATTGTAGGCACCGATGGTCATTTTACCACTGAAGAAATAGCGGAGCAACTTCGTTCAATGATTGTTACGCGATTTACCGATGCGATAGGCGAAGCCAAATTACCTGTCGAAAGCTACGCATCAAAGGTGAATGAGATATCAGAATTTGTACATTCGATAATAGGTCCCGAATTTGAAAAATATGGCATTGAAGTCACCAAATTCCTCATCGAAAATGTTTCGATGCCGGAAGAGATCAAAAAGGAAATATTTGAACTCAGTCGTTTGGAGGCTGTCGATCTTGATAAATTTGCTAAATTGAAGGCTGCAAAAGCAATAGAAAAAGCTGCAGAAAACGAAAGTGGTACAGCGGGAGCCGGAATGGGAATGGGAATGGGTTTTGCCATGGCGAACCAAATGGGACAAACATTTGGGGGCCAACAACAGCAGCAACAACAACCGGTTCAAAGTCAGCAGCCACAAGCCGGTCCACCACCAATTCCTCCGGCATTAACATTTTTTGCTGTTATAAATGGACAACAAGCGGGACCATTCGATCTTGCCACTTTAAAACAAATGGCTACTCAAAATCAGCTAAATAAAGATACTTTGGTTTGGCGCGAAGGAATGGCAAATTGGCAAGCTGCCGGTTTGGTTAACGAGATTAAAAATATATTAGGAAGCGTACCCCCACCAATACCAGGATAAAAATGGAACACACTAAAGAAATACAAGTTGAAGTTGGAACATTTGCATGTACCAATTGCGGAGCCGACTTAAAATACAAACCGGGCACCGAAAATCTTACATGCGAATATTGTGGCGCTGAAAATGAAATTCCACAGATTGAAGGTGATATTGAAGAGTTAGACTTTAATGAATATCTTTCAAAAAAATCAGGAAAAGAAGAAAAAATAACCACAGAATTTGTAAAATGCAGCAGTTGTGGAGCTTCATCTACTTTGGAACTGGGTATTGCGTCGGCATGCTGTCCATATTGTGCAACTCCATTAATTATTGAGGAAGCTCACAATGAGAGTGTTATTCAGCCAAAATCGTTACTTCCTTTTAAACTCGACAAAAAAGGAGCGAAAGATGAATTTAGTAAGTGGGTGAAAAAACTCTGGTTTGCACCAAACGATCTGAAAAAGGCAACCTTGAATTTCGATCATTTTAAAGGCGTTTATATTCCTTACTGGACCTTCGATACAGACACACATTCAAGATACATTGGTCAGCGTGGGGTTCATTATTACGTTACCGAATCGTATTCAACCACCGAAAATGGCAAATCGGTAAATAAAACCCGTCAAGTGCGCAAAACCCGGTGGCATTCAACAAGTGGAAATGTAAATAAGTTCTTCGACGATATTTTAACAGTTGCCACTAAATCGTTGCCAGAGAAATACATTTATAAACTTGAGCCCTGGGATTTGGAAAATTTGATTCCGTTTGAGAAAAGCTATTTAAGTGGTTATATCGCAGAAAAATACCAGATTGAACTTGGCGAAGGTTTTGAGATTGCCAAGAAAATTGCGGAAGAAGAAATCAGACAACTCGTTAGGCAAGATATTGGTGGTGACGAACAGCGTATTACTACATTAAATACCAATTATAAAGACATATCTTTTAAGCACCTGTTATTGCCTGTTTATGTAAGTGCTTTTAAATATAAAAATAAACTCTATCAGTTTTTAGTAAACGGACGAACCGGCGAAGTTCAGGGTCAGCGACCATTTAGCTGGGTTAAAATTACTTTGGCCGTTGTAGCTGTATTAGCAATAATTGCTGTTGCTGTATTTTTATTCAACAGTAAATAGTAAACTGTCTATTGTATTTTAAGTTGAATAAGATTTCTGAGAACAAACAGGTGCTTATTTTTGCAAACAGAATTTGTAATTTTTTGATTGAAACAGAAGAATTTTTGTAAAATTCAATAAAGTTAATACTGTTCCCGGTGCTGATAAGCATATCGATTTTTTCAGCCGACCTCAAAGCGAAAATCGATAGATTTGTTACAATTAAAGATCAGATATATTGAAAATGGAACGGGAATGAATTAATCTCGATAGGTAAGCAAGCTCATACTTTTTTATCATTATGAAAAAATTACACATTGTACTTGTTCTTCTTTTTATTTCGCTTCTTACTTCTGCACAAACTTCAACACTTTTTGAATTTTTAAAAGCGCAAGCTCAAATAAAAAGTGTTGAAAAAATTCAGGGGAACGAATTCTTTTTAACTACCTATAAAATAACGGTAGAGCAGCCGATTGATCATGCTGATACAACAAAAGGATATTTCCTGCAACGTGTTTTTGTATCCGATAAGGCGAAAGAAAGTCCGGTTCTACTAATAACGGAAGGTTACGGAGCCGATTATGCTGCCCGCCCAAAGTATTTAAATGAACTTAGCCCGATGCTTAACTCCAATCAAATTTGTATAGAACACCGTTATTTTGGAGAATCGTGGCCGACGCCAATTAATTGGGACTATTTAACAGTTGCCAACGCCGCAGCCGATCATCATAAAATTACAGAGCTATTTAAGAAATACTACACAGGCAAATGGGTAAACACCGGCATTAGTAAAGGCGGACAAACTGCTGTTTATCACCGCACACTTTACCCCGGAGATGTGGACGCAACGGTAGCTTACGTTTGTCCGTTGAATTTTGGAGTGGAAGATGGAAGTCACGAACCATTTCTTCAAGACATTCCCGGAACACCAGAATTAAGAAAGAAAATTGAAGACTTTCAATTGGAAATTCTTAAAAACAGAAAATTGTTAATCCCAAAACTTGAAGAATTTTCGAAGCAAAAAAATTATACTTACCGTATTTCAATTGATGAGGTTTTAGATTATTGTATTTTGGAATATCCGTTTGCGTTGTGGCAATGGGGCAGATTAACCGAAAAAGTACCATCCAAAGATGATAATGTCGATGAGCTTTTTAATCATTTAATGATTGTTTCCAGCCCATCGTATTTTGCTTTGGAAGAAATGGAAGGAATTAAATCGTTTTTTGTACAAGCCGCCCACGAATTGGGTTATTATGGTTACAATACAAAACCCTTCAAAAAATACCTTTCAATAAAAAGTGCCAAAAATTATTTGAGTAAGATTTTCCTTCCCGAAGATTTAAAAATAAAATATGTAAAAGCTACTTCAAAAAAGGTGAAGAAATTTATTAAAACCACTGATTCCAAAATCTTGTTTATTTATGGTGAATTCGATCCGTGGTCGGCATCAGGATTTGTGGTTCCCGAAAAAGATAACTTCCTAAAAATTGTAAAACCCGCAGGAAGTCATTCAACAAGAATTAACAATCTGCCCAAAAATCAGAAAACCGAAGTAAAAAGTAAACTGGAAAATTGGCTGAAAATTCCCATTCAAATTGAATAAAATCACAAAAAAAAACCGCGCAGAAAAAATCTTTCTGCGCGGGAATATCTTAATTTAGAATTATTTATGGTTTACACGTTTTCAGGAATTACGAACGGAGCCCTGTAATTACGTTTTAGCATTTTGTCTGCTTCCGGATCATTAATAAACCTCTCTGTATCAGGATTGAAATTTAAAACTTTTCCTAATCGATAAGCAATATTTCCAAGATGTGCTAATCCTGAAGAAAGGTGAGCTGTTTCAACCGGACCATGTAATATTGTTTTATCGTGTGCACGAACTGCATCAATAAAATTAGTAAAATGGCCGTCGGTACCACCAGCACCTCTGTCCATCTCAGAACCCGATATTTGTCCATCATCACCCGATTTACCCGGTTCTCTGTTTCTTCCCATATAGAACTTATATTTATCGTAACCATCCACAACGAGAATCCCTTTGTCTCCATAGAAAATGTTACCAACAGTTGCACCTTCTTCCGTATTTGTGCACCACGGACGAACCTCAAACTGAATAATTTTATTTTCTTCCGGATAATTATAAATTGAAGTCAATACTTCAGGAGTTACCTTTGCATCGTCCCAAAGGAATTTACCTCCCATTGATGTAATCTGAGTTGGAAGCCCAACATCTAATCCCCACATACACAAGTCTGTTTCGTGAATCCCCTGATTACCTACATCACCGTTTCCGTATTCGAAAGTCCAGTGCCAGTTGTAATGTACAATGTCTCGGCTAAAAGGCTGTTTTGTTGCAGGTCCTGTCCAAAGATCATAATCCAAACCATCAGGAACAGGCGAAAATCCTTTGTTTCCAATATCATCTCTCCAACGGAAAACCAGGCCGCGAGCCATGTAAACTCTTCCGATGTAACCATCGTGCATCATTTGTACTGCTTCGCGAACCGAAGGCGAACTTCTTAATTGAACACCATGCTGAACAACACGGTCGTACTTACTGGCAGCTTCAACCATTTTACGGCCTTCCCAAATATTATGCGATCCTGGTTTTTCAACGTAAACGTCTTTCCCGGCCTGACATGCCCAGATTACAGCTAACGAGTGCCAGTGATTTGGTGTAGCAATACTTACAACATCAATGTCTTTATTATCGTAGATTTTTCGAAGATCCTGTTCCAAAGAGACATCTTTGCCATACTTTTCTTTAAATTGCTTCTGGCGCTCTTTCAATATGTTCATGTCAGGATCACAGAAATGAGTTATTTCTACATTGTCCTGCGCCATAAAACCCTGAATATGGGCTTTCCCTCTTCCATTTAATCCCAACACAGCAGCATTAATTCGGTCGTTTGCTCCAAATGCACGTGCAGGAACAATAGTTGGAATTGTTAATGCAGCAGCAACGGTTGCCGAATTTTTAATAAATTTTCTTCTTGTTTGATTTTTACTCATTATTATTTGATTTAGATTCTGGAGCTAAAAGTATAAAAAAATATGAATCAATGAGTTTTTTTTTACCGGGTTTTATAAAATCTGATATTAGTAAAAATCCTCGGGGCAAGCCCACGAGGCATTCATCTGAAAATATTTTTATATCCCGAGGCAAGCCTCGAGGTATTATAATCCTAAATGAAAATAAATGAGAAAAAAAGACAAGAATTTTGCCAGTTTCATAAAAGTGTTTACATTTGCAACCCGTTAGAAAAGAAATTTCGATTGAAATAAAAATATATTGCGGGATGGAGCAGTTGGCAGCTCGTTGGGCTCATAACCCAAAGGTCGTAGGTTCAAGTCCTGCTCCCGCTACGAAGTTCTAAGGAACTTATTGAAAACCAGTGTTTTGCACTGGTTTTTCTTTTTTAGCTGCGCCACGAGTGCGCCAGTTATTTATCACGTTTGCATTGGTGTTTTAAAATCTGACTGTTATGAATGATTTTAATCTACCATTTCGCTATGCACAGCGTTCCACCGGAACAACCCGAGATTATGTGTTTTATGCTGCTATCGATCCGGCATCTGACGGGAAAATGCGTCGAAAAAGAATGTATATCGACCATATCAAGGATCAGAAGCTGCGGAATCGGCATGCAAAAAAGCTAATGGACCACATAAATAATTTGTTGGATGCCGGTAAAAATCCATTCATCGATCCGGAGAACAATAAAAAATACACCACAATCGATAAAGCTTTAAAATTCGTTATCGATTTCAAAAATCTTTACATCCGAAAAAGAACACAACATGCTTTTGACTCAAGAGTAAAAATTTTACGTGAGTGGTTGAAAAAGAAGAATTCCCTCGATAAATATATTTTTGAGTTTACCGAGGATATGGCTGTTAATTATATGAACGATTTGATTACCCATCGGAAAATATCAGGAAGGACCTTTAATAATTACCTGCTCGATTACCGTACATTTTTTAATACCTTGATGAAAAACAGGTACATCACCACAAACCCATTTCATGCAGTGAGTAAAATTCCTGAACAGGAAACCGACAAACGCCCGTTCCTCGACGAGGAAGCAACCCGCTATTTTTCTTACATCGAACAATTTGATTACGACTTTTACATCATTAGTTTATACACTTATTACCTGGCAATACGACCGGCCGAAATCTGTCGTTTAAAAATCTCCGACTTTCACTTGTCGAAAGGTGTTGTGGTAGTTCCGGCTAGTAAATCGAAAAACAAGAAAAAAAGAATTGTTCCAATTGCCCTGCCATTTTTAAGATTACTGAAGGAATATTTCGACAAGCTTCCTGGAAGTTTTTACATCTGCAGCAAAGGGTTGAAACCGGGGATGCTTTTTGAACATTCTACACGTATTGCAGAACATTACCGAAACATTGCAATTCAATTGCATATTCCGACTGAGGTGAAATTTTACTGTTTAAAAGATACGGCTGCCGACCGTTTACTGGAGTGTGGTTTTACGACCAAAACCATCCGCGATTTGTTTGGCCACAGCTCCATTGCTGCAACCGATGCTTACCTGAAAAAGTTCCGGAACACGATAGATGAAAAACTGATTCATAATTTTCCGGCACCATAAAAAAAGCACCCCGACCTCTGCCGGGATGCTTAAACTAAACCAAACTTATGAAAAAAAATCTCAGCTATGAGAATCTATTTTGGTGTGGCATGAGTGCCACCTCCTTTCTTCAGATTCGGTATAATGCTGTTGATTAGCGTATCTAACCAGGCGAATATCTTATTGTCTTTTTCACTCGGAGTAAGATTTACTACAATTTTCACAAACGCCAGTATGCCTATTAGCAGGGCTATCCAGTGTTCTTTAAAAAATCCTAAACCATCATCTATAACTTCATTAGGTGCTTCGGTTTCACCCTGATAGCCTGTCGATAACGATGCATACAAATTATTTTCATCTTCTAAATTATCGACACTAATTACCAGGTCGCCCGATTTACCAGGTACCTCCCACTCCTGGCTCAATATTGTTGCATTGCAGCTAACAAAGTTATCGGTGGTCAAAACTTCGGAAGCGAATACCTCTGCGGTTTCGTTCGGCGGTGGTGCTGTGGAACAAGCCAACAACCCAACCAGTAACAGAATTAGAAAAAAGTACTTTTTCATTGGTTAAATTTTTGAGTTATTAATATTAATTCGATTCAATGTCTTTCTTTTTCTTTAGGAAGGAAAGGACACCTTTTTGTTTTACTTCAACATCTTGCTCGTTATCCTTGCCCTTTTGTTTAATCTTCCCAATTTTCTGGTTCTGTTCGGCAATGTAGGTTTCGGCGTTAATTACTGTTTGTGGTTTTTGAGTGAAAAACACCATTGTCATTGCTGCAAAAGCACCGGCAAAAAATATGGTTATGTAAGGCCAAATTTTTTTCATTTCATTGTTTTTTGTAAAAGCGATTCATATTCATCAATAAACATTTTTCCATTCAAACAGTAATCAGCCATTGCAGCAATACTACTCTTCGAGCGTACTTTCCGGTAAAATCCCTGTCCCTCTCTGCTCCCGGCTGCGTT
>CAYZBC010000065.1:0-20402 GCA_964476535.1 uncultured Maribellus sp. | reverse complement strand
ATAGTTTCCTTTTGTTTTTTCGATAAAAAAAGTATCGTTTTTTAGATTTGTGATTGTTGCCGATTTTTGACAATGTTGAATACAGGTATCATCCATTTTATCTTTCTCGCATCCGGTAACCTGATGAAACAGGCATTGTCTGCTGGTCATTAAAACAATTGGGTGATAAATACTGAAGTACAAATTAAAATCCTTGGGCTTATTAATATTTTGTATTTGAACTTTATTCATTTCATTCGAGAGAAATGCGCCGGCACAATTGAAATTTTCTTTTAAACTCAACAAACTAAAGGAATTAACAACATTCAAATAGGGTCCTGCAATCCACGGAATTCCCATTTTATAAGCTTCAAAGGCAATTCCGGTATTATTTGATACAATAGTTTTCGGTTGTAATTTATGAAGAAATTTAACCGCTGCACTGTAGTCTTCTCCAATTATTATAGAAGGAAACCAGGGAATTAATTTTTTGTTTTTTATAAACAAATCGACAAACTTCTCCCATTCATTTTTAAAACTATTGGGCAATTGAAAATAGATTTCGGCAGTTGTCTTATCACCAATGTCCAAATCTTTTTGAGAAGAAATTATTACAGAAAGTATGGGGCTAATTTTTGTGGTACTTTGCTTTTTTAAAACCGGAACATTAATGGGATTAACAAATTCTTTTGAACCGTTCAAAATGAAAAACAGTCTTCTTTTAATTGAAGTAAGCTCTTTAAATGGCAAATAAAGATCACTTCTTAGATTTTTCAACTCCAAATGTTGAATGTAATATTCGGTATCGTTTAACGATTTTAACCTTTTTAAAATCATCTTGTGACTTAAAACCTCTTTCCCAACATTCACTAAATTAATTGCTGAAATTACCACAAATGAAGTATCAGGAGTTTGTACTTCTATTTTTAACGGCTCTCCACATTCCCCATAAATTGTGATACTCAAAGGAACTTTATCAATACTTAACTGATTAATTTCATTTCGAACAAAATTTCTGGTTTCGTCCTTTTCTTTATGCAATTCAATTTGCCCTTTTAGCTGTTCTTCGCTGGTAGAATAATTGTTAATATCAGAAAGATGCTGAATTGAATTGCTCATGGGATTATCAATAAACATGGATTTATTAATATCTCCTTTCAAATAGGAATTCGAAAAATTGCGGTTAAATACTTTGTGTAAATCACTATTGTCGTTAATCAGGCCATTCCCAATATAAAAACTATCAATTTGTTTTCGCCAGGTTTTTACCACTGTATAAACGTATTCAAACTCCTTTATTCTTCCCTCAACTTTTAGCGAGTCAACACCCGCTTCATACAATTCGTTGAGGTCAAAATAGGCTGAATTATCTTTCAAATTAAGTGGGTAATCTTTGTCTGCAGCAGTGGTTAAATATCGGTCTCTGCAAGGTTGACTGCATCTGCCCCGGTTTCCCGACTTTCCTCCATGTACAGAACTCATGTAACAAATGCCCGAAAACGAGAGGCAGTAAGATCCGTGGACAAAAACTTCAGTTAAAACATTGTTTTTATGAGCAACGGTTGTCAAGTCTTTTATTTCGTGAATATTTAACTCGCGCGATAAATTTACCCGGGTAGCAGTTAGTTTGCTTAAAAACTGAATCTGACCTTCGTTATGCGTAGTAAGTTGAGTAGATGCATGAATTTTGAGACCTTTAAAATGGTTCGATAAGAGATAGAACATTCCAAAACCTTGAACAATAACTCCGTCAATGCTGGTATTTATTAATTTGTTCAATAAGGTTATCAGTGCCGGAATTTCACTGTCCACTACAATAATATTCAGTGTAAGGAAAACTTCACAACTGTTTTTATGCGCCAATCTTAAAATTCCCTGTAAATCGTCGAAGCTTATATTTGCAGCGCGGTTACGTGCATTAAATTTATTCAGACCGCAGAACACAGCATTTGCACCTGCAAATATTGCAGCTTTTATAGAATCCACATCTCCACCCGGTGCCAGCAATTCAATTTTTCTTTTCACGGCGCTAATTATAACACTTATTTGCTGATTCACCTAACCGGGAGAAATTTAAAAACAAATTCCAAATCTGTCCGGAATTAGACGGGTAATTTAACTTTTGTTTTTACATGTTTTTAAAATAACCGAAATCTATTTCATAGATAATGATGTTAATTCAACCTTCCTGAAAAATATTTCAGCGCTTTCAGATTGAATTTGGATCCGGCCTTTTTTGGGTTTTACATTTGTCGCCTTATTTACTAAAATGCCGTTTAAAAATATAGATATTGTTCCATTTTCCGAAATACACTCCAGCGTATTCCACTCTCCAATAGCTTTCTCAACATCATTTTCGCCCCGAAAGCCAAACATATCTTTCCATTCAGGATCGCGTCCAAACCAGTTTATGCGACCTTTATTAATTGTTTATTTGTTTCCGCTGGGTTGAAATACAAATGAGTTTCCCTGTTTTTCTGTAGCCACGGTACTTGTAATCTGGAAATTATTGCTCCTGTCACCAACAACTATAATATCGCCGGTGCCACCTTCGATTACCTGGCATTCAATAGAATTCATCCATGTCCCACTTGAGCTGCCATCTTCGCCCTGAGAATGCAGGAGTATTCCACTATCGCGAGCTTTTTCTAATCGTGGTTCAAAAGCTATTTTACCCCATTTAAATTCTGTTACAAGGTGGTAGTCTTCGAACTCTTCATTTGTAGTGATACAACCCCATTCTTTACCCGATATTCTGATAATTCCGTCTTTCACGGTAAAAACATTTTTGGGATCGTTATCGCGTCCGCGGTCTTTGAGAAAGGTGTACCATCCATCAAAATTCTGCCCGTTGAACAATTGCAAAGTTTTGATATTTTGTTCGGCTATCTCTGTCTTTAGTAGAGAAGCTTGTGCAAAGCTTTTCATTTGGTTTATTGCAATTAAAAAAAATGAAAAAGCTGTGAATAAAATTATTTTTTTCATGTTTAATTCTTTTATTGAAAGGATTGTATACTTATTTTATTCTCTAGTTTTATGTAAATCTGTCTAAAAACCGTTTTGTGTGGTTAATTTCGGATTAAAGACAGATGTTTTAAGCTTATGTTTAGTAATATTTTCTCATATTTTACTTGATTAATAAGTATGCTTATATTGCATATGTGCTTTCAAATTGGGTTAGGGTTAGAACGACTAAAGTTCACAATTACATAGGCAAGCAACGCTGCTCCAATTCCAAAGATATTTGCATCTAAACCCAATGGTAAGCCGATGTTGGTAATAATTAACGTCAGCGTAGTACCTCCCCCAACTATCATCGAAGAAAGTGCAGCTAAGGAATTTGGTTGCCGTGTAAATAATGCTGCTAGTACAGGGATTATCATGCCTGATACCATAAATGAGTAGGAGTGTAACATTAATTCTAAAACGCTGGTCATTTTTAGTGCAATCAATAATGCCAGTACACCTATTATCAATGTAAGTATTTGCGAATATCGAAGTCCGTTTTTCGAATTGTGTTTTTTTAGTACATCGGTTACAATGTTTCCCGATGCAGCCATTAGACAGCTATCGGCAGTTGACATTATTGCAGAAAAGTAAGCAGAAAGTACAATGCCCAAAAAACCAACGGGCAGTATGGTTCTTAAGAGTACAGGTAAACCCATTTCGGCATCGATGTTTGACATCGTGTAACCCGTTAGAATACCCTGTTCTAAAGCTACTCTTGCAAACATTCCTAATATTACACCAACAAATGCCATCAGAGGATATTCAAACAAACCGGCAATAAACCATCCTCTTTGTGCTGTTTTCGTATCTTTTGCTGCATATATTCGTTGATAGAGGGTCATTCCAATAAACCAAATGGGTATAATGGTAAACATCCAATTTACAATCATTTGCCACGAAACGGCTGTTAAACTTAGAAATGATGGATTCAGCGTTGATCTTATAGCTTCCATTCCTCCAATTTTTACATAAGCAAACGGAAGTGCCACAAAAATTAAACCTACCATTAGCACTATCCACTGTATTGTGTCGGTATAAATTACAGCTTTTAGTCCACCGATTACCGTATATACAACTGCAATAATTCCCATTACCAGCAAAGCTTGATTTAGGGATATACTAGGAAATGTTGATGAAGCCAATTTTGCCCCGGCAAGAAATTGGGAACTTGTAAAGCCAATGTATCCAATGGCAGAAATCAATCCTGCTAATAGAGCGACACGTTTATCGAATACATATTCAAGGAATTGAGGAAAGGATAAAAATCCTTTTTTTCGTGCCAGGTCCGACACCTTGGGAATTAAGATCACGCCACTAAGCCACGCCCCAAGCAATCCTGTAAAAAGCAACCAACTACCCGATAAGCCCATCGTAAAACCCAAACCACCTAAACCAATTGAAAAACCGCCACCAACATCAGTAGCCACAACCGATAATCCAATATGTAAGCTATTCAGCTTTCTTCCACCAACGTAGTAATCATCAGTAGAAGTATTCTTTCGCATAAAATAAACGCCTACCCCAAGCATGGCTAATAAGTAGGTGCAAAAAATGGTAATATCAATCCAACTCATTTTACTTTACCAATGCTTGTTTCTCATAATCCATAAATTGTTTGCAATTGTTCCAGCCTCTCAATCCCCGGTTGCAAAAAACATTCTTATAGATGGTTAAAGGTATCCCATTTGTTTCTTCCTTCCCTTGGTAAACAGGACATATTTTAATGTATTGACAAAAGTTAGCAGCCATATTAAATGTGTTTAAAAAAGATATTCATACTTTCAATTTTCCCGGAAATATTGGTGTTGTTAATTAGCGTTCCGGAATACTCGTAATTAAAACGCAAAAATGTAAGATTCATCGGAATTGAATTTAATCGGGCAATGGTGTAAAGTGTTTTAACTCCTTGCTTTTGCATTTCTTTTTCCATTTCGGTTAGAAGCAAACTAGCCAGACTTTTTCCTCCATGATTTTGAAGTGTGGCAAAATCGGTCATTTCGGCATTTTTACCACTAACATCCACTTCCGATGATGAAAGAGCAACTAAGTTGCCCTCGTAAGCTACCCCGAAATAAAACACGTCTTCATCCATTGTTTTTAAAATATATGCGGGATCATGAATAGGAAACGGATAGCTTTCAAAAACTTCACGATAAATTTGTGTCATTTGCTCTACATCTGATTTTGTTAGTTTTCTAACTGAATAATCTGATGTATCTTTCTTTAAATTCTTTTTTAAAGAATGTTCTTTTGTAAGTAATCGACTAAATGTTGAAAGTTCATTCGTTTCAATATTTAGTAATCGGTCGGCGTTTAAAAACTTCGACAAAAAGAACACGTCAGCCGTATTATTATAAAACTTTGGAATATAAGCTTCAAGAATGAATCCATTGGCAAAAAATAAAGGCGCAATATTTTTGGGAATTTTACAAAATAACTTTGAGTATTTATTGGTTTTAGCAAGCTTCGATAGTTCGTCGAGTATACTATCAACATCTCGTTCATCGAGCTTCATTAAATAAATTCTGTCGTTATGTTTTCCATGATGTATTATCGAACCTAAGCCGATAAGGTCAACTGCATCATACATTGTCGTCCCTCCTCTGCAGCCTTTCGTTGTCTTCAGGAA
Source organism: uncultured Maribellus sp. (assembly GCA_964476535.1). Classification (GTDB taxonomy): domain Bacteria; phylum Bacteroidota; class Bacteroidia; order Bacteroidales; family Prolixibacteraceae; genus Draconibacterium. Next base: position 14,785 of record CAYZBC010000065.1, on the reverse strand, counting down.
TTAGTGAAATGGTATCGCATGAGTCAGAAAGCAGTTTTTCGATTCCGATAGCTTCCGATTCATCTATTCCGGTAAGGTTTAGGTCAAGGTCACAATTGTCACAATCTCTATCGCACATTTTTGGGTCATAACTATCGGGTTCCTTGTAGGTTGTAATAACTCCCTCGTAATTACGCAGCACTACTTTGTTGGTTGACCATGAAAGAATGTAATTAGGCATTACCGGAATTTTTCCACCACCGCCGGGAGCGTCAATTACGTAAGACGGACGGGCAAAACCACTCGTGTGACCAACAAGGCTTTCCATTATTTCAATTCCTTTACCAATGGGAGTCCTGAAATGTGATAAACCTTCTGATAAATCACACTGATATAAATAGTATGGTCTAACTCTGGACTGAACTAGTTTGTGTAGCAACGATTTCATAATTCGTGGACAATCATTTACGTCGGCCAAAAGAACGGACTGATTACCAAGCGGGAAGCCACCGTCTGCCAATTTTGCTAAAGCTTCTTTTGCTGAGGAAGTTAATTCATTCGGATGGTTAAAGTGAGTGTTGATCCAAAGCGGCTGATATTTTTTTAGAATTGAAACCAGGTTGTCGGTAATTCGGTAGGGAAGCACTACTGGCATTCTTGTTCCTATACGAATTATCTCCACATGTGGTATTTTACTTATTTCAGATAATAACCAATCAATTTTATCATCGGGAAGCATGAAAGGATCGCCTCCTGAGAGTAACACATCTCTTACTTGTGGTGTGTTATTAATGTATTCAATTCCAGCTGACAACTGATCTTTAGAGGGTATGAAATCAATATCGCCTACTTTGCGTTTTCGGGTGCAAAATCGGCAATACATTGAGCAGGTGTTGCTCACGTGAAACAATACTCTATCCGGGTACCTGTGTGTAATTCCTTCTACCGGACTGTCTTTGTCTTCCGAAAGCGGATCGGCAAGTTCTGACGGAAGAGTGATTAACTCATCAATGCACCCAAAGGCTTGCTTAAAAATAGGGTCGTTTTTATAACTTGTCTTATCTATCAATGACAAATAATAAGGTGTAATGGATAATGGGAATTTTTCAAAGGTCTTATGTAAATCAGCTTTTTCTTTTTCTTCGAATTTTATCCCTGTTAAATATTCAAATTTCTCTACTGATCGAATAGAATGTCTTAATTGCCATTTCCAATCTTTCCAATTCAATAACTGTGGTTCTTCATCAATCTTATTCGCAAGCTCTTTTTGTTGACTATTGTATATCATAAACGCAAATTAGTTTCTATGCGAACAAAATTACTAAAAAGGATATGAGGATGCTAATTTTATTCTATTTAATAGGAATAAATTAATTTTAACTTAATTCATATTTTGCTTATTCTGAAACTACTTCGTATTCGTCAGTGCCCTCTAAATCACTATCTAAGGTAATAAGAGGCGAGGCTTTAACTTGTTCGATTTCTAGTAGCCGAACAATTGTTTCTAAACTTTCTTCAACTTTATCAAGTTCAGGTTGGCTTAGATTTTGAAGTTTTCCCGATAATTGTTCGTGTAGAAGAGATGGGATGGTGCGAAAAAGTTTATCGCCTGCTGAAGTTAAAGATATATTCACAACCCTTTTATCGCCAGATTTTGGTAATCGTGCTAAAAGTCCCTTTTTCTCTAAACGATTAACAATACCACTAACTGTACTGGGATTTAAATTTAAAAAATTACGGATAGCACCTTGTGTAGCCATATAGTTAGGAGATTCATGCAAAAAGCTTAAACATAAAACTTGTGGAATACTTACACCATATTCTTTTTCAATCTTTTTGGACTCTATATCAACCGAGCGAACAATCTTTCTTATTTTAATTAATATCTCTGTAGTATTCATTGTGAAAATATTTTGTACAATAATACAAATGTTTTTGTAGAAACTATTTTATAAACGAAAAGTGTGGAGTGAAAAAAATTACTCTTCTGTAGGTTTTTGTTTGTGGGTAGGCTTGGTTCTGTGAAAAGTTAGGGGTGAGATTCTCTTAGCTTATTCGCCTAGCTATCGGTTTTCATTCTTCTATCTCAAAGCTATTCAATTCTTCTAAAAATCTATCGGTATCAATTATCTTATTTTCTTACCAGTTTTTATTTATCCAAACAGCTACCGGATATCCAATAATTCAAGCCATTGCAACAGCGATGGCATATACAACAGGTAGTTTAAAGATACGTTCTCCTGTTATTACTTTTGATGTTATTGGTACAGTGGTGATTACAAACACAGGGCCAGTAAAAGACATATACCTTTTTGTATTAAAATATCTTGTTTTATATTCAATGTGCTGTTTCTGAATTTTAAGAATTGAATCTTTGTTAAAGTCTATCTTGGGAACAGAATTAAGCAATCTAATTGATAGAATTAATGACATAATTGACCATATTGAAGTCAATACACCTGAAATATGAAACTGATAGTCAGTTGAAAATTTTACTGCATAATGAATTACTAAAAGGGCAAAAGCAAATCCAAGTATGACATTAATAATTTCGTATTTTTTTAGGGATATCCATCAATGTTTTAGCATTATTTAAGTTCATTCTTCTAATGAGATCTATGTTGGTCTTTAAATTTCATGAGAGTTTTTATCATATTCAGTTCACACTTTTTTTTAATCTTCCAGTTCCATGATTTTCAATTTAATAGTGATTTATTCAAAAGAATTCCTCGATGGCTCTGCCTCGTGGTAGTTTATTATATTTTGGTTTTTAATTTTTATTTATTAATTATATTTCGGGAATAGTATGGAATATATGCATCTTATTATTATTATTATTATTCAAAAATATCATCTATTGGTTTTTAAAATTTGCTAAAATTGTTTTTTGAAGTTTAGTTTTCAAAGTTTACCTATTTTAATGCTTAAAAGTAACCCGTAATTCTGTAACGGTCAACCAAAACTGTGGTTAGAAGTAGCAGCCCTAAAAAATATGAACTAGTTGATTTGATAATTAAACTAATCCATCTATTTTTATGTTTATATATAAACCAAAGAAAAAATGAAACTCACAGCAAATGTAATCGGGGCAACCGGACTGGTTGGAAAACAATTGGTAAAGTTACTTTTAGAAGATGTTAATTTTACAAAAGTACAGATTTTTGTTCGCCGCGATTTGGGTTTTAATCATCCCAAATTGGTTCAGCAAATTGTCGATTTCAGAATAAAAGATTCGTGGCAAAATAAGTTAACTGGTGATGTTTTGTTTTCGGCATTGGGAACAACTTTAAAACAAGCTGGCAGCAAAGAAAAAGAATATGAAGTTGATTTTACTTTCAACCTGAATTTTGCAAAAACTGCTAAAGAAAAAAACATTTCAAATTATGTGCTGGTTTCGTCGATAGGTGCTAATTCAAAATCGAAAGTTTTTTACACCCGGATGAAAGGTGAACTTGATGACGCTGTTGCAAAACTGGGATTTGAAAACCTTTCTATATTGCGTCCGTCTTCACTAACCGGAGATAGAAAAGAAAAACGATTGATGGAAATTATTTCCATTCCAATTGCCAATTTTTTCACAAAGTTCATGTTCAAAAAATACCGACCAATTCGAGATAAGATTGTTGCGCAGGGAATGATTAATGCTGTTACTTCGCCGAATTCAACAAAAACCATTTGGGAAGGAGACGAGGTTTTTAAATTGGCCGGAGATTCCTGAACAACCAATTTATAAAAATTACTACTTTTAAACCATAACCTAAAATATAAAACCATGTGTTTAAAATCAAAATCGGTTCAAATATCTTTGATTGTCGCATTTATGCTTTTGTCCGTATTTTCTCCTGCACAACGAATTATGGAAAAGTTAACCCGAGGGACAATTGCAGTTTTTTCAAGCGAAGATGGGGTTTTTGTCAGTTGGCGTTTACTTGCTACAGATCCTGAAAATATTACTTTCAATATGTATCGAAATGGTGATAAAATAAATACTGAACCTTTGTGTAGTGCAACAAGTATTCTAGATAAAATAGGCAAGCCCAAAGATTTGTATTCAGTTGTTCCGGTAAACAAAGGAAAAGAAATCAAAAGTCAACAAGACAAAATTAATGCTCATTTAACATCCTATTTCTGTATTCAACTGCAAACACCCGAAGGATACCAACCCAACGACGCTTCGGCTGTAGATTTAGATGGCGATGGTGATTATGAAATTGTACTGCATCAGGTTGGTCGCGGTCACGATAACTCACACAAAGGAAAAACCACCGAACCCATTTTTCAGGCGTACAAAATGGACGGGACTTTTCTCTGGGAGATTAATCTTGGAATAAACATCAGGGACGGTGCGCATTACACGCAATTTATGGTTTACGATCTCGATGGTGATGGCAAAGCAGAGTTCGCCTGCAAAACTGCCGACGGAACAATTGATGGGACGGGAAAAGTTATTGGTGATGTCAATGCAAACTATGTGAATGACGACGGAAAAATTCTGGATGGGCCTGAGTTTTTTACCATTTTCGATGGATTAACCGGGAAAGAACTGGCAACCGCTGACTACATTCCAAATCGGTACCCATTAGACGGGTGGGGAGGTATTGGCGGAAACGGAGGAAATGACAATAGCGGAAACCGTGTGGATCGCTTTCTGGCTGGGGTAGCTTATCTCGATGGAATTCATCCAAGTGTAATTATGTGCCGTGGATATTATGGAAGATCGGTGCTGGCTGCCTGGGATTGGAGAAATGAAGAATTAAAATCAAGATGGGTTTTCGATTCTTCGGAGCCTGGTCTTGAAAAATTCTCGGGAATGGGAAACCACAACCTCACAATTGCCGATGTGGATAACGATGGGAAAGATGAAATTATTTACGGGGCGATGACCGTTGATGACGACGGCACTGGATTGTATTCAACATATTTGCGCCATGGGGATGCGTTGCATGTTAGCGATTTGGATCCCGCGCGAACCGGATTGGAAGTCTGGGGAATCCACGAAAATGAAGCTCCCATAAAAGGTTACGAAAACGGTTTCGGAGCCGCTTTATTTGATGCCGGTTCGGGAGAAATTATTTGGGGAAAATTACTGGAAAAAGATGTTGGAAGAGGAGTAGCAGCTGACATCGATTCTACTTATTTTGGGGCTGAAATGTGGTGTTCGGGAAGTGAAGGTTTGTGGAATAACAAAGGCGAAATTATAGGAGAATCTCCCTCGTTAACCAATTTTGTGATTTGGTGGGATGGTGACCTTTTACGCGAACTGCTCGACCGTAATAAAATAACAAAATACAAAGGTGAGGTATTATTGAATGCAGAAGGATTCCGCTCAAATAACGGTTCAAAAGCTACACCTACATTAAGTGCCGACTTGTTTGGCGACTGGCGCGAAGAGGTAATTTTTGCTGCTGAGGATGGTCAGTCGTTACGCATTTACACCACCACAATTCCAACTAAATATAGGTTTGTAACTTTAATGCACGACCCACAATACCGATTAAGTATTGCATGGCAAAATGTAGCTTACAACCAGCCACCACACACTGGTTTTTATTTGGGCCATGGAATGAATTATCCTGTAAAACCAAATAAAAATATTCAATTTAAATAAATTGATGAACCATTCGGGCAAAATCCTGTTCTAATCAGAAATTAAAAATTATGTTTACAGGACTTTTATATACTCATAATATGTTTCGCTGGTTGGTTTTAATCTCATTAGTATTAACTATTGGATTTGCTTTTGCCGGATGGTTTGGAAAACAAGAATGGAAAAAAAGAGACAATCTTTTAGGTTTGTTTTTGACCATTTTTATGGATATACAGTTTTTAGCTGGAATGATATTGTACGCATTTGTAAGCCCAATTACAAAGGCTGCCTTTGCCGATTTTGGAGCAGCCATGGGAAATGCAGGTGTGCGCTTTTATGCAGTGGAACACATTCTAATGATGTTGATTGCATTGGTTTTAATTCATATTGGAAGAGCAAAATCGAAAAGAGTAACTAATACTTGGAAAAAACACAGAACTTCAGCTGTTTTCTATTCTATTGGATTAGTTCTAATTCTGGCGGCTATTCCTTGGGAAAGGGCTTTTGTTTAGGGCGCTTAGAAAAAAACCGCCCTGCAAGCAGAACGGTTTCTAAAAATATATTTTGCAGTTTAGTTTTTCCCTGCTGAATAAATTTCCTCGATTAAATGTTGGTATTTTACTGCTACCATATTCCGGCGTAATTTTAATGTTGGCGATAATTCGCCGGAGGCGGGAGTCCACTCTTCGCAAACCAAACGGATGCGATTGATTTGTTCGTGCGATCCAAGTGTTTTATTAATAATGGCCACTTCTTGCTGAACTTTTTCAATAACCTCAGGTTTTTGGATCAACTGTTTATTATTCTCGAAATGAATTTTATGCTGTGCTGCCCAATCGTGCATCAGTGGGAAATTGGGAGAAATTAGTGCACTGGCAAATTTTTCGTTTGCACCAATCACCATTACCTGATCGACTAGATTCGAGACTTTTAATTTATTTTCAATCATTTGTGGAGCTATGTATTTTCCTCCCGATAGTTTGAAAATTTCTTTTTTACGATCCGTTATTTTTAGGTAAATTTCATCTTCGAAAACGCCAATATCACCCGTGTGAAACCAACCATTTTCATCGATAGCTTCAGCGGTTAATTCGGGCGCTTTATAATACCCTTTCATAACACCAGGTCCTTTAACGAGTATTTCTCCGTCTTCTGCAATTTTTACTTCAAATCCATCGAGAATGGAACCCACTGTTCCAATCTTCATCTCCTTTTTTACCGGATTATTTACTGCAAATACAGGCGATGTTTCGGTTAAACCGTAACCTTCGATATTGAACATTTTTGCCATTCCCAAAACACGCGCAATCCGTGATTGAAGTGCAGCACCACCGGAAACAATATAAACAATATTGCCACCCAGCGCTTCACGCCATTTGGAATAAATAAGTTTATCGGCAATTTTAATTTTTAAACTCAGCAGTGGACCGTATTTTTTATTGTACTCGAAATGCTGAGTGAGTTTTAAGGCCCAAAAATACAGCGATTTTTTAATCCCCGTTAATTCTTTGCCTTTTTTCACAAATCCATCGTAAATTTTTTCGAGCAAACGAGGAACTGAATTAAACATGTGAGGCTTTATTTCTTTAATTGCCGAAACAATCTGAGCTAAATTCCCAACATAGTAAACGCCCATTCCTTTGTATTGAAAATGATAATTTACACTGCGTTCGTAAACATGACAAAGTGGGAGAAAACTAATAACGTGATGCTCTTTCCCCAATTCGTGCATGGCAGAATGTGTCACAAAATTAGACACCAAATTATGTTGCGTTAGCATAACACCCTTTGGAACACCTGTTGTTCCCGATGTATAAATTATTGTTGCCAAATTATCAGGCTGAACAGAATCTTTCAGCTCTTTTAATTCTGCTTCCAACTCGCCTCTTTTCGATTCGCCCAATTCCAAAATCTCTTCGTAATTTGCAGCACCCTCAACTTTTTCGAATGAATACACTTTATCTAAACCGTCTAACATATTTGCCAGAGGATTAATTTTGTCGTAAAGTTTTTGGTCTCCAACGATTAAAATTTTTACTTCGGCGTGTTTTAGAATGTATTTGTATTCATCTTCACCAATGGTTGGATAAATTGGTACGTGAATTACACCAAGCATTGCCATTCCCATGTCGGCAAAGTTCCATTCGGGCAAGTTGGTAGTTACCGTACCCACTTTATCGCCCCGCTTAATACCCAAAGCCATTAATCCCAAAGCAAACTGATGCGATTTTTTATAGTATTCTTCGGTTGAATAGGTGAACCATTCACCATCCTTTTTCCCACCCAAAGCATCTTTACGCGGAAATTCACTTAAATAACGTTCAAGGATATCGAACGTGCGAGTTACTTTTATTCCCATATTTTTATTAAGATTTTGTCAAACGTCCAAATATAATCGTTTTGTTTTGCGAGCGTTTAAATGAAACCTTGCCATCAATCCAATACAACTTATTTGAAATCATTCCAGATAAAAGCAAGGCGCTGAAAATAAGTGTATTAAAGCGAATGATGTCGACTTTCAGATCGAATTATTCCAAAAATCTAAAATTATGTAAAATAGAGTGAGTGAGCAAATTGTCGGAATTATCAGGTTAACTTTTGTTTTATTGTTGTAACCAGATGTGTCATTCGCATGAATTATTTTTTCAAAAAAAAACCATTCCTTTTGTTATTCAGACAAAAAGAACGGTTCTGTTTTTTCAAGGTAGATTAAATCAAAAAATAACTATGAATTAAAGTTCTTCGATATTTATATTTCTGAATCTGACTTTCATATTAACACCGGGATGCAACTGTAAACCAATTGGACCTTCCAGAGGAATTACAACTCCTTCGTAGTCAACAAATGGTTCATCGTTTAAGAATGTTTGTATTCTTTTTCCAGTATTAACAATACGTAATTTGTTCCATTCTCCAACTTTATGAAATTCATCAATTTTGTCGGTTTGCGCCGGGTAACTGCCTTTTTCGTCCTTTGGGGCGTAAATACAACCCGTCATATCTTTTTTTAGTGAACCAGAAATGCCTACTTGCACCTGGTGAGATTCCCCTCTAAGAAAAACACCTGTGTCATAGTGTTCTGTATCTGTTATGTACTCAAGTGTCAAATCATAGTCTTTGTAACTTTTTGTTGTCCAAAGAATGGAGCCTTTTTCATGTGGGTTCGCCCCAACCATTTGCTTTTCTACTACTGTCCAATCTTCCAGTCTTTCCGTGGGTTTACTTTCCCATCCGTTAAGTGTTTTTCCATCAAACAAACTTATTTTTGAATTATTACATCCAAAAAATAAGATAACAGACAAAACAATAAATGAAATTTTTACTAATGATTTCATAATTTTGGTTTTTAAGTTGATATTGATTTTAAAATGTATTCTCTTTCTCAAATTTTGAATCCTTAAGATATGCCCAAATCATTAAACCTCCCAATAAAACAAATGTAACCGGCACTGCGGGATTCACTCCATCTGCTACTCCCTTCCCATACGAATGTAAACCTGAAAGGTAATAATTTACGCCAAAATAAGTCATTAAAACAGCAGCAAAACCTAAAATAGATGCCATATTATAATTAAAAACCCCTTTCAACGAAGGAATTAATCGCATGTGTACAATAAACGAATATATAACTACTGTAATCAGCGCCCAGGTTTCTTTTGGATCCCAGCCCCAATATCGCCCCCAACTTTCGTTGGCCCAAACGCCCCCCAGAAAAGTTCCGATGGTAAGAAAATACAAGCCAACCGTTGCAGACATTTCGTTAATGGTAGTTAGCTGCTCGATAAAACTGGAGACTTTTTCTTCGTTTGCCTTATTCCGAAGAATAATTAAAACCAGCACTAAAACGCCTAAAATTGAACTTAAACCAATAAAGCCGTAACTGGCTGTAATTATTGCGACATGAATAGCCAACCAGTAAGATTTAAGCACCGGAACCAAATTGGTAACCTCGGGGTTCATCCAACTTAAATGCGCCACAAAAAGCGCGATTCCAGAAAGAAAAGCGGCGGTACCCACAACCATCGGATATTTTCGGCCAAAAATAAAACCCGCCAGCATTGTTGCCCAGGCCACATAAACCACCGATTCGTAACCGTTGCTCCAGGGTGCATGACCAGAGATATACCAACGAACTGCCAGGCCCGATGTGTGAATTAGAAACCCAATAAATATCAAACTGAAAAACGAAATGCGTAAAAATTTTGGCAACTGTTTTTGCCTAAAAATATTTACAAACAGAACAAATAATAACGAAAATCCGAACAACAAATAAAATGGAAATATGCGTTTAAAAGGATTCACTTTATTGTAGAGAATCTCGATGTTCTTTTTATTTTGAGACGGGAGTAAATTACTTCCAAACTTTTGCTGAAAGTTAGCGACCGCTTGTAAAATTTGTATTGCATCATCACTTGTTTGTTCTGCTACCGATTGTAAAAGAAACTGAAAACCACTCTTTACAAAAATGGAATCGCCACCGGAATATTCTTGTGCCACTGCCCCCGGCGGATACCAACTCGCTTCTTTCGTAGAACGCGGGAACAAATTAAACATCTCGCCTTGAAAAACCATAAAACAAACATTCACCCGCTCATCGACATTTAGATACTCTTTTTCTACTCGATTGCGAAAAGCCGGTGCTTTTTCATAAGCAGCGCGAACTGCTTCCGAGATTTTATAATTTCCTTGCGCATCAAAAAGTTGTTGAATGGTGATGTATTTTCCATTCACTCCCAACTCCATTCCCAAGGTTTTATCCGAAATACGAATAATTGGCAATGTGCGCCAAATCTCAGGGTAAACCATCATACTTAAAATTACCTCATCGGCAGATTTTCCGTACAATGACGACTTTCGACTAACTTTTCGAACGATTTCGCTGGAGAGTGTTGAAATTGGTTCAATTCTTCCATCAACTCCCTGCACCCACAATTGGCTGAACTCTTTTACCAACTGGTCATCAATGTCGGGAATGGCCGTTCCAATACCGGTTTGTGCAAAAGAACTAACTGTTAATCCACCAATTGCAAATAACAGAACAAGCGATTTAACAGCACTCTGTTTTAATTTGCGGGCTAAAAACTGGAAATACGAATTTTTGTTCACCAGCGAAAGAATGAAACCCAGAATTAACAAAGCGTAGCCCAAATAAGTAATCCACGTTCCCCACAAATCGTGATTTACAGAAAGTATTGTTCCCTGCTCGTCGGTATCATACGACGACTGGAAAAATTTGTACCCTTTGTAACTCAATGTATTGTTCATAAAAATTCTGAACTCTTTTTCGAGGTCTGAGTTTGCATCTTTTAGAACAACTTCTGAAGCGAAAGAAGAAGGGGATTTTGAGCCCGGATAACGTTCCAATTGAAAGTCTTTCAAATAAATACTGAATGGAATGGTGAGAGGCAAAGCACCAAAAGCCAACTTTAGCTCACCATTTCCCATTGGAACAGAAACCGTATCGGGGGCGATTCCTGAATGACCAAAAACAGGAATGTTTTGCTGATTTATTCCATCCGAAATTTGAATGATAACCGCATCTTCGTAAGTTTCACTCTGACTTTTTACAGCCGTAAAAGTGGCACTTGAAAAAAAGTTTTCTAGCAAAAAACGAAACCCATCGTAATCATACAAAAACATATTTTTTGCTTGAATGGTATCTCCTGCTGCAAAAATTACCGTCTTCTGATTGGCCATTGTCGTCTCCTCAATTTCTGCCGACGAGGTTAGAAAAAGTTGTCCGTTTTGAACAAAAAATTGAACAGCTGTTTTTGTATCCGATTCGAATCCGGCTGTAAAACCTGGATATTCCAACACTTCTCCTTTTTTGAAAATGTAACTTTGCATTCCCTGAGTGCCGGGAGACGAAAATACAAAATCTATTACAGCCTCCCCGTTTTCTGATGGAATAGGTTTTTGCTCCGCATTTTCGATAAATCCTATGGATTTTATTTTTACACGCTGTCCGTTTACATCAAACTTAGCAGAAAACTGTTTTGGTGAAAGTTTAGAAAAAAGCACCTTCTTTTCCTTCTGCTGATTTTCAAAACCTGCATAAAAGTAGCTTTCGGTTGAGAGAATAGAATTTGAACTTTGGTTTTCGCGAATGTGCATTACCCCTTCGTAACTTATATAACGGGTAATTGCAGCGCCGAGCAAAATCACCAAAAATGAAATATGAAATAACCCAAGGGTAAACCGTTGCTTTGTTAGAAACTTATACTTCAGCAAATTATTAATTAGGTTTAAAGCAAGTAGTGCCCAAATTAACTCGAACCAGTGGGTTTTATAAATTAATGCCTGAGCAGTTGGCGTGCCATAACTACTTTCAACAAACGTGGCAATTGCCATTGAAAATGCCAGTGCCAGAAATAGAAATGCCATAAAAGGCAGTGAGGTTATAAAAGAATAAATCCGCTTCATTTTGTTCTAATTTAAAAGGCTGAAAATAGCTCTTATTTAGAACAAATCAAAAAAAGTCCAGTACAAACCAGACTTTTTAGTATTATATTATTGAGATCAACTATTTCAAAAAAGTAAGCGCCTTTTCAATGGCCGCTTGCAATCCGGAAATATCTTTTCCACCCGCAGTTGCATAAAAGGGTTGACCACCTCCACCGCCTTTAATTTCGCGTCCCGCTTCGCGTACAATTTGTCCTGCATTTAAACCTTTTTCTGCAACCAGATTATCAGAAATCATAACCGTTAAATTTGGTTTGCCTTCTACTTCGGCACCCAAAACAAGAAATAAATTATCTATTTCGCCTTTTAGTTGAAAGGCCAAATCTTTAACCATTCCGGCATTATCAACCGAAATTTTATCGGCAATAATATTTACCCCGCACTCGATTAAAACCTTACTTTTTAGATTTGCTTTTAATATTTTTAAACTTTCGCGTTGAAAATTTTCTAATTGTTTTGAGAATTCTGAGTTTTCCTGCATTAAACTCATCACACTGCCCAAAATATCTTTTGAACCTTTAAAAGTTTCCTGAATACTTTTTAAGGTTTTAATCTGGTCGTTCACAAATTTTTCAGCATGACTCGCAGTAATTGCTTCAATTCGACGAACCCCGGCAGCAATTGCACCTTCCGAAACAATTTTCAATATTCCAATTTGCCCGGTTGCATTTACATGGCATCCCCCGCACAATTCAACCGATTCGCCAAATTTAATTACCCGGACTGCATCGCCATATTTTTCGCCAAAAAGCATCATCGCACCCGAATTTTTGGCTTCGTCAATTGGCATTGCCCGATTTTCTTCCAAAATAGAATTCAAACGAATTTTAGCATTTACAATCTCCTCCACCTTTTCAATTTCCTCGTCGGTTAATTTTTGAAAATGCGAGAAATCGAAACGAAGGTGGTCGGCATTTACCAACGAACCTTTTTGTTCCACATGAGTTCCTAAAACCTCGCGCAAAGCTGCGTGAAGCAAGTGTGTTGCAGTGTGGTTGTTTGCAATATTATCCCGCCTGCTATTATTTACAACTGCTTTGAAAAAATCGTCTGGATTTTCAGGCAATTTATTTACTAAATGAACCGTTAGATTATTCTCTTTTTGCGTGTTGGTGATTGAAGTTCTTACTCCGTCAGATTCAATATATCCAATGTCGCCAACTTGTCCGCCCGACTCTCCATAAAACGGAGTTTGGTCGAAAACCAATTGATAAAACGTTTTCTTTTTTTGTGTTACCTTTCGGTAGCGGGCAACGCGAATTTCTGCTTCCAAATTATCGTAACCCAAAAATTCGGTTTGTTCTATCTTTCTGAGTTCCACCCAATCGTCGGTTTCTTGTTGTGCTGCATTTCTCGAACGATTTTTCTGTGCTTCCATTTCCGCTTTAAAACCATTCTCGTCGACATCCATGCCGTTTTCGCGGGCAATTAATTCGGTTAAATCCAACGGGAAACCAAATGTATCGTACAATACAAATGCATCTTTTCCCTGAATTTCAGTTAAACTCTCTTTTTTAGTTTTCGAAATAATTTCGTCTAATAACTTTATTCCGGTTGAAAGTGTACGTAAGAAAGATTCTTCCTCTTCCATAATTACCTTTTCAATTAAATTTTGCTGGCTAACCAACTCGGGAAATGCATCGCCCATTGTTTCTTTTAGAGCTTCAACCAATTTATAAATGAATGCATTTTTAAATCCAAGGAAAGTATATCCGTAACGAACTGCCCGGCGCAAAATCCGTCGAATTACATAACCCGCTTTATTATTCGATGGCAACTGTCCGTCGGCAATTGCAAATGCAACCGCACGTAAATGGTCGGCAATCACACGCATGGCAATGTCCGTTTTTTCGTTTTTGCCATATTTGTTGTTACTCAATTTTCCAATTTCAGCGATAATATTCTGAAAAACATCGGTATCGTAATTTGATGTCACACCTTGCAAAATCATACAAAGTCTTTCGAATCCCATTCCGGTGTCCACATGTTTGTCGGGTAGATTTTCCAAACTTCCGTTTGCTTTTCGATTAAATTGGATAAAAACCAGATTCCATATTTCAATTACCTGCGGATGATCTTTGTTTACCAAATCAGCTCCAGGTAGTTTATCAATTTCTTCCTGAGTTCGTAGATCAACATGAACTTCGGAACACGGACCACACGGACCACTTTCTCCCATTTCCCAAAAATTATCTTTTTTGCTTCCGTTTAAAATCCGTTCAGCGGGTAAATATTTCCCCCAATAATTTGCAGCTTCATTGTCGCGTTCAAGATTGTCGTCAGCACTTCCTTCAAAAACTGTAGCATAAATACGGTCGGCTGAAACACCCATTTTTTCTACTAAAAATCCCCAAGCCCAATCAATGGCATCTTTTTTAAAGTAATCGCCAAACGACCAGTTTCCCAACATTTCGAACATGGTGTGGTGAAACGTATCCAAGCCCACTTCTTCCAAGTCGTTATGTTTCCCCGAAACACGCAAACATTTTTGAGAATCTGCAATCCGATTCCATTTCACCGGTTCATTCCCCAAAAACAGATCTTTAAACTGATTCATTCCGGCGTTGGTAAACATTAAAGTAGGGTCTCCTTTAACAACCATGGGTGCCGAATCAACAATTTGATGTTTTTTTTCTGTGAAAAAATCGAGAAAATCTTTACGTATTTCTTTAGAACTTTTAGTCATGCCAACTTGTTTTTATTCAATTTTTGTTAATTTTCTTTAATCCAAATAAAATATTTTCGCCATTCATAAGT
>CAYZBC010000064.1:0-20543 GCA_964476535.1 uncultured Maribellus sp. | reverse complement strand
AGGAATTACTGTAATCGCACAACGAGTTCCTGTAAATCCAGCAGTTTTCGAAAAACTACGGAACTCAATGGCTACTTTTTTTGCTCCTTCAATTTCAAAAATTGAATGGGGGATACTGTCTTCGGTAATAAATGCTTCGTAAGCGGCATCGTATAAAATAATGCTCTTATTTTTGGTAGCATAATCAACCCACTTTTTTAGTTCTTCTCTGGAAGCCACCGATCCTGTAGGATTATTCGGATAGCATAGAAAAATAAGGTCGGGTATCTCTTTTGGGAAATCGGGAATAAAATTATTTTCTTCGGTACAAGGCATGTAAATTATCCCATCGTAATATCCATTCGATTGGCAAACACCTGTTTTTCCCGACATAACAGTTGTGTCAACATAAACCGGGTAACTTGGGTCACAAATTGCTATTTTATTATCGTTTCCAAAAATCTCCTGAATGTTACCAGTATCGCATTTTGAGCCGTCCGACACAAAAATTTCGTTAGCCGAAATATCAATCCCATTAGACTGGTATGAATTTTTTGCAATGGCTTCGCGTAAAAAAGCGTAACCTTGTTCGGGTCCATAACCTTTAAAAGTATCGCCTTTTGCCATTTCGTCAACACCTTCGTGAAAGGCTTTTACAACACTGGGGACTAATGGTTGGGTAACATCGCCGATTCCCATTTTAATCACTTTTTTATCGGGATTCGCCGCAATGAATTCGCTTACTCTTCTCCCAATTTCGGGGAAAAGATAACCCGCCTGAAGCTTCAGGTAATTTTCGTTTATTAATGCCATATTTTATTATTTTTTATTTTTGCTGAATAAGGGTCTAAAGATAAAAAATATATTGTCCCTCATTTTTAATAAAACCGGGAGTTTATTTAGATTTTATTAATTTAATATGTTATTTTAATGATGTTTTGCTTCTATTCTCACAAGAAATGACATTTTCGTTTCTGTTTTTAATGTAAAACAGCAATTTAAGTAATAAGAAATCAGGAGGTTTCTCTCCTGTTTTGGTTTTTTGAACACTTTATATATGTTTTTCTTATCCTTCATTTTCTTGCCTAATTCAAATTAATATTAGTGCATCTTGAATAGCTGAGAATTTGGCAATCTATTTTTTTGGTGAAAGTGTAATCACAGGTATAATTAACTCTTCCATTGAAATTCCGCCGTGTTGAAAGGTGTCTTTGTAATAATTAGCGTAATAATTGTAATTATTCGGATACGCGAAAAAGTCGGTATTACTTGCAAAAATATAGCTTGTGCTTACATTTCGCGAGGGTAGAAAAATCTTCCTCGGGTCGCGCACTTCAAACACATGTTTCGATTTAAAGTTTAAATTTTTTCCTAGTTTGTAACGCAGGTTGGTATTGGTTTCACGGTCGCCAATTACTTTTACCGCGTTATTTACTCGGATGGCACCGTGATCGGTGGTAACCACAATTCGAATGTCGTTTTCTGCCAGACTTTTTAGCAACTCGAATAGTGATGAATTCTGAAACCAACTTAAAGTTATGGACCGGTATGCTTTTTCGTTGTTGGCCAATTCACGAATCATATCCATTTCGGTGCGGGCATGAGAAATCATATCCACAAAGTTTACCACCATAACAGAAAGGTCGTTTTTTTGTATATTCTGTAAATTTTCGGCAACCCAACGATCCTTTTTTATTCCAGATACTTTTTCGAAATAGAGGCTCTCTTTTCTTCTATATCGATCCAATTGTTTTTGAATGAGTTCTTCTTCAAATCTGTTTTTCTTTCCTTCATTGTCGTCGTCGTCCCAAAGTTCAGGATACATTTTTTCGATTTCGGAAGGCATTATTCCGGCGAACATCGAATTGCGGGCATACATAGTTGCAGCAGGCAAAATGCCACAATACAACTCTTCTTTGTCGATTCTAAAATATTCGTTAAAGACAGGACTAAGTGTTCGCCATTGGTCGAAACGTAAGTTGTCGATTACAAGTACAAGTGTTTTTTTGCCGGCATCTAAATGAGGAAAAACACGTTGTTTAAAAATATCGGGAGAAAGCATTGGCCGCTCATCTAAATCCTGCATAAACCAGTCGATATAATTTTCTTTTACAAATCGGAAAAAAGCCCTGTTGGCATCGTCCTTTTGCATGGCCAGAATTTCATCCATTCCAGAATCATCAGAACCACTTAATTCAATTTCCCAATGAACTAGTTTTTTGTAGATTTCTTTCCATTCATCGAAAGTAAGCCTGTCGTTAATTTCCATCCCAATTTTACCAAATTGCATTTGATAAGCCGATGTGGTTTGTTGCGTTACCAGTCTTTTTTGGTCGATGTTCTTTTTCAGTGAAAGCAAAATCTGTTTTGGGTTAACCGGCTTTATAAGATAATCGGCAATTTTTGAGCCCACTGCTTCGTCCATAATATTTTCCTCTTCGCTTTTGGTAATCATTACCACGGGAATGTTGGGAGCAATAGCTTTAATCTGTGTGAGTGTCTCCAGTCCGGTAAGTCCCGGCATGTTTTCATCCAGAAAAATTATGTCGTAAAAGGCCTCTTTAACTTTTTCAATGGCATCAGAACCGTTGTTGGCGGTTTCAACTTCGTACCCTTTTTCTTCAAGAAATAAAATGTGTGCCCGTAATAAATCAATTTCGTCGTCTGTCCAAAGTATGCGTGGCTTGCTCATGTATTTTAATGGTATTAATATGGTTTAAAGTTAGAAACAAAAAAAGTGCAGTAATAGTATGTACTTAACAAACTTTAACGGCAGATGGTTTAAGTTAAAAAATTTGATATTTGAAATGAATGGGAAATGTACTTTACGGTCAAGACTTTACAAATTATTGCCCAAGGTAAACTCGTTTGTAGAATTCGGTATAATCCAATATGTTTTTTTCCTGCACGAATACATCGAAATTGTCTTTCGAGATGAGAAAATTTCTATAATTTGCCTTGCGTAACGGTATATACAATGCACGGTTATTTACCACTTTTGTAAAATAAGGCATGGCAGTTTCTTTATCAGGCAACCCCGAAATCAGCACAATTTGCCGAATATCATCAAGCGGTTTCACCTCAACTTTTAATGTTAAGTTGGCGTAACTTGCAAGATTGAATTGCTCGATTCCACTTATAAATGCTGGCTGGTCGATGTCCAATAACGGAATAACAAAAGCAAAGAAGTGTTCGCCATCTGTATTTTCGCTGTACGGACCTGAATATTCCTCGGGCGTTTGTTCTTTCGTTTCAACAACATTTTGCTGGGGTATATTCGTATTCGGAGAAACTGCCGGAGTAACTGCATTAGAAGAGTTACTTTGTGTTACTTTTCGTTGAATATAGTTGCTTCGGAAGAAATCTAAATAATCGTCAACTTTGTTTTGATCCATTATTTTTTGCAGATTTTCATCCGTTACCAGGAAATTTCGGTAAGTCGTTTGTCCCAGCGGATTGAAAAGTTTTCTTGTGGTAACAACCTTCCTAAAATACGACATCGATTCGTTTAAGGTAGGAATTCCTTTTACAACCAACAACTGATAATTATCGGTTTGTTTTAATTGCAATGCCAGGTTCCACACTCTAAAATTATCGCGGTTAAAATCGGCAAACCCGGTTAGAAATTGGCGTGTTGACAATTTTTTATCCTGAATAGCAATTACAAAATTTTGTGTGGTGTCGATGGTTGTATTGAACATTTTATCTGCACCGGTATTAACCACAACAAATTGTCCTCTTTCTTTTAGTATTTCATCCTCTTCCTTGGCGCGAGCCATTAAATCTTCCGGTGAAATTTCCGGTTCATCACCGCTAAAGTCTGAGCGGATAAAACGACTGTAATTTTTTACAAAAAACTTAAGATAGTCGGCCGTTGATTTTTCTGCTAAAACTGTTCTGTAATTGGTCGATGAAATTACAAAGTTTAAATATTCAGTATCTTTTAAGGTTTTAAAAACGTTGGCGTTACGAATAATTGCACGGTGGAAAATAAGTGCATTTTCTTTATTTTCCATGGTGCGAACAATTACAAAAGTCAGGTTATCATCTAAGTTTTCAGTTTCAATATCGAAATCAATTTTTGTATAGTGGTCGATGTTGTAGTTGGCAATGTCGAATTTCAATCGGTTAATATCTATTTTATCTTCGCGTGGATAGGCAATAATAAAATAGTGTAGCAGATCTTCTTCGTAGGTATATCTACCGCCAAATTCATCGTTTTCCAATCGGTTTTCCGGCAACAGTTCATCGTTCTGGATCTCTTCGCTGATGTAACCCATTTCAACCAGTTTTTGATAGTCGGCCAAGGTACTGTCTTGAATTAGGGTTAGGATTTCTTTTGCCAATTGGCTTGGTTCTTTTGCAGGGTAGTTTTGAATGTACCCTTTTAATAGGGTTTCAAAGGTGTGAACATCCGTTTGAGTTCCCTGAGCAACCATTTCCATAAAATCAATTTTAGGAATCAATTGGCTGTCGGGTTGCATCTGTTTTATTTGGGTTGAAAGCAAAATTACATTTTTATAATATCCGTTTTTGTAACTTTTAAATGCGCTCTGGTACAATTTATTTAAGCTATCCGTCCGCGCCTCCAATTCAACAAAGAAATTCGGATTTATGAGGTATTGTGCAAATTTACTGTCGGGAAATTGTGTGATTAAGAGGTTGCGATAATATTCTGCTTTTTGACTATCGCCCATTAATTCATATAAATCGTACAAATCGAAATACGCAGAAAGCAGGTAGATATTAGCAGGGTATCTTTCGTTTAAGTCTACAAATGTTTCTGCAGAACGTGGGTAATTGCTGAAGTCTGATTTAAATATTTTCCCCGCGTTGTAAAGCGCATCTCTTATTTTATCGTGCGAAATTACCATTAACGAATCGGTTAATGGAAGATATTGTGTATAAAATTCCTTTTTCAGCGGGTCTTCCTCAAAAATTTCAATTAGACTGGAATCGACAGCTTCTGCGAGTTCATCTAAATCTCCTAATACGGAATTTTTGTTGAAACGTCGCCAATCGTCTTCTAAAGTACGTTTCCCCCAACGTTGCTGGAAAGTAACTTTTCCGTACGAAACAGTTTGTGGATTATAAAAATACCACCCGGCACCAGATTGAGAATTTCCCATTCCCATTCGGTTTCGGTTGGCCCGATTATACCCTTGACCTTGAGCTCCCTGCAAGGCCAGATTCTCCATATTGCGTTGCTTTTCCTGTTCCTCCTTCATTAAACGCGAAATTAATGCTTCGCGCTCTAGTTCGGGCATTTGAGCAATTTTCTGCAAACTATCCTGCCTTTCAACTATTAGCAGATTGTCAACTAAATTGGTTAGGCTTTTGTAATTGGCGGCAAGCATTTGGTAGTTGGGATAGGTTTCGTCGATAATAATCATAGCACTGTCGTAATACGACTGTGCATCGCGATACCTTAAATCTTCGAAATAAATATCGGCAAGTGTTACCGCAGATAATGCTCTCTGGTGTTGGTTTTGAAAACTTTTTGTTACCGATTCTTTATAATTTTCTACGGCCACATCGCGGTTGCCCTCCTTAAAATAGAGGTTCCCAAGTGCATAATATATTTGATCCTGAAAGTCGATGTTCTTTTTGTCGCGTAACATTTTACGCAACTCTTTTTTTAATTTTTCTGTATCTCCAATCCCCGAGAAAACACCCGCTGCATTAATTTTTGCATTGAAAGCCATTTTATAATCCGGGTTCATTTTGGCTACGGCGGCAAATGCTTTTGAGGCTTCGGCATCTCTTCCAATTTCCTGGTACAATTGTGCAACTATGTATTGAAGCCGTGCTTTATTTTTTTTCAGAAATGTTTTTTTGATGGCAATGTCGAGGAATTTAATGGCTTCGTCAAAAGCTTCCTGTTTCATATAGTAATCGGCGGTTGCAATTGCAAGCTTTTTTTCCAGCTTTCGGGGAAAATTCTCTTCGTTCTGAATGGCTTGAATTACCTCCGAAGCTTCTATAAATCTTTCCAATTCAGAATAACTTCGAATCATCCATAATTGTGCTTCACTGCTGGTTTCTTCATCGGGATATTTTCGAGTTACATACGCAAAATTATCTATGGCAGCCACAAAATTATGCTGGTAGAAATAGGCTTCTCCCATTAATAAAAAGCTGTCGTCAATCCATTTATTGAATTCTTCCTGGCTGGCAAATTCCTGATATTTGCGGGTACGTTTCCTTTGTCTTTTTGGCTTTTTTGTGATGGAATGGATTTCGATGAGTTTCGAACATTTTATTACGGCAAAATCCATGTCTGATTTTACCATTTTTGCAGCCGAAGGATCGCTCTCTTTATAAATGGGTAAGATCCGGGTAAAATCGTTTTCAATGTTTTCTTCAATATTTAAAAGGCCCGCTTTTACACTTTCGTTTGCATTAAAATAGACGTTGTATTGCGAGGTAACATTATGGAATGCCCGCGATGCCCGTGTATTCTTCTCGGTAGTACAACCAGAAAATAACGAAACGATTGTAAAGAGTGCAATTGTATATAAAAAAAGTTTCTTCAAATAGAAATTTTTAGGCTTTAGAAGTAAACTCAATATTAAACAGTTTATTGTTTGTATTTTCTATGAATTCACCCGATTTGTAAAAGGCACAAAAGTATAAAAAAATGTATTGCTTTCTGAAGTAAATAAGAAATGGAAATTTCTTGTTGGAAAAACAACAATGCCATTCGTGTGAATTGCTTCAATTACGGATGGCATCATTATTTGTGAATTGAACGAATCGTGATAGCAGAGCGCATCTTTATAAATGAGTAGAATACTACTTTTGTTCAAAAATTGGAGAAACGCGATTAGCGCTTATTTTTTTTTACTTCCGACTACCAATTATTTTAACTTTATTTCCGGGTTACTTTTACCTTTTTTGTTGGTGCCCGCTGAATGTTTCGCAAATGAACGCGGTGTTCTACTTTTTTAGTAATTTCTGCAAATGCTAATCCTGTAACCGATTCTTTGTCTAAAGAACTTGGTTTTCCCGAATCTCCTCCTTCGCGAATACTTTGAACAATAGGAATTTGCCCCAGAAAAGGAATTCCTAGTTTGTCGGCTAATTTAACTCCGCCATCTTTGCCAAAAATGTAGTACTTATTTCCCGGTAGTTCCGCTGGAGTGAACCATGCCATGTTTTCAATTAAACCTAAAACCGGCACATCAATAGATTTGCTTTGGAACATACTGGTTCCGCGAACAACATCGGCCAGAGCTACATCTTGCGGAGTGGTTACAATTACCGCCCCGGTTACCGGAACCGACTGAACCAAAGTTAGGTGAATGTCGCTGGTGCCGGGTGGCAGGTCGATAAGCAGGTAGTCTAATTCGCCCCAGTTTCCTTCCGTAATTAACTGTTTCAAAGCATTCGATGCTATGGGGCCACGCCAAATCATGGCGCTATCTGCATCAACAAAAAATCCAACTGATAGAAACTTCACCCCGTATTTTTCAAGTGGGTTAATCATTTCCCTGTCGTCAATTTTTATTCCTGCCGGACGTTCTCCTTCGGCTCCGAACATTTTAGGAATGGATGGGCCAAAAATATCGGCATCCAACAACCCTACTTTTTTGCCTGCATTAGCCAATGCAACCGCAAGATTTACAGCGGTTGTAGATTTACCAACGCCTCCTTTGCCCGAAGCAATGGCAATAATATTTTTCACGTTGGGCAAAACCGGGCGCTCCATGTCGTGTATAAATTTCACAGAAATATTGTCCTCAATTTCAACATTTTCGCCAATGTATTTTTTTATGGCATTTTCGCACGCCAAAACCAAGGTCTCAATATTTGGGTCGTCACTTTTTTGGAAAACCAACGAAAAACTTACACGTTGTCCGGCAATGCGTATTTCCTGTGGCATTTCCAATTTTACAATGTCTTCTTTGCTTCCCGGGAAAATTACGGTACGCAGTGCATCGGTAACATTTTTGGGTACGATTAAACTTCTTGGTATATCAGTCATTGAATTTTATTGTTTACTGATTTGTTATTCCTTATTTCTTTTCGTTTGCAAAACTAATAAATCTCTTTTAAAAAACACCTGTTGGTATGAATTGTTTGGGGAATATTAATTTAAACTTATGTTTGTTTTGTGTTTGAGGTTTATGGATGAAAGCTAGGTGTGTTTATCCTAATAAAATAAAATCTATTATTATTCCAACTTTTTCCCCGGATCCCAAAATTTAGCTTCAAAATCAATAATCTGATCTTCATCTAGTTTTATTCCTTCGTTTTCCAATAATTCTTTCATTGCGTTTGGATTGTCGAAATGGTGTTTGCCGGTGAGCAGTCCGTTACGGTTTACCACGCGGTGTGCTGGTACAAATTCGTGGTGACCATGCGATGCATTCATTGCCCAACCCACCATTCGGGCCGAACCGGTTGTTCCCAAATATTTTGCAATGGCACCGTAAGAAGTTACTCTTCCGGGCGGGATTTGTTTTACTACTTCGAAAACCTGGGTGAAAAAATCGCTCATAAAGTTTAACTTAAATATCTTATTTTGAAAATTTTTCGATTAAAAAAAGTTAGTAAAAAAGGTTGAGCGGATTTACGCTTTTCTTGTTAGCCTTACTTTTTTTATCGCAAAAATAAACAATTAGCATACTGAGCCATCAATTAAATCAATAAACTTTAGATGTTTATATTAGCCTGAATTTTAGGGATACCTTAAGGTTTTACAATCAGGAGTAATAATTTGTCAATCATAAATCAATTCAACTATCTTTGCACTGATTTTTAGCGATTTAAAAAAATTTTAGTTTTTCGAAAGAGGAAGATTGAAAAGAAGTATTGATTTTCCTTTAGAAAACGTAAGAAAAGAAAGGAAAGGAACACCTGGAATAGAATAAATTATGGCACATAAAGCAGGCTTTGTAAATATTATTGGAAACCCAAATGTTGGAAAATCGACGATTATGAATGCGTTGGTAGGTGAAAAATTGTCGATTATTACGAAGAAAATGCAGACTACACGCCACCGGATTAAAGGGATTGTTAGTGGCGAAGATTTTCAGATTGTATATTCCGACACGCCCGGTATTTTAAAACCGAATTATAAACTTCAGGAGTCGATGATGAGATTTGTGGATTCGGCGCTTGTTGATGCCGATGTAATTTTGTTTGTTACCGATGTTGTAGAAACGGCGGACAAAAATCCAGATTACATTGAAAAGGTCCGTAAATCGAACATGCCGGTTATTGTGCTCATAAATAAAATAGACTTATCGAACCAGGATGAAGTCGTAAGATTATTTGATTATTGGAGTGAAATATTTCCAGGCGCCAATGTTTATCCAATTTCGGCACAAGAAAAATTTAATATTGAACCCATTTTCGATCGCATTTTAGAGTTACTCCCAGAGGCTCCTGCATTTTTCCCAAAAGATGAATTGACGGATAGAAATGAACGTTTTTTTATGCAGGAAATTATTAGGGAGAAAATTCTGTTGAATTATCAGAAAGAGATTCCTTATTCGGTAGAAATTGAGGTGGAAGAGTTTAAGGAGGAGGAAAAAATAATTAAAATGCGTGCAATTATTTATGTGTCGCGCGAAAGTCAAAAAGGGATAATTATTGGGCATCAGGGAAAAATGATTAAACGAGTTGGAATTGAATCACGGAAAGATGCAGAGGAATTCTTCGACAAGAAAATTTTTATGGAGTTGTATGTAAAAGTTGCCAAAGAATGGCGATCGCAAGACAACCAATTGAAAAAATTTGGATACGACTCAAATTAGAAAGTACTGAGTAGTTTTTACAAAATAGTAAGTAAGAGAAGAGGAATCAGCATTATAGTTTTTCAAAGGAGGAAGATTTATCCTTTGCCTCAACGTTCAGGTTGGGGATTGAAAAGTTCCCGGAAATAAAGGGTTTTAACCCTTGGAATTGTAAAATAAAAGAAAATGAGTAGCAGGATAGTAGCAATAGTAGGAAGGCCAAATGTTGGTAAATCGACACTTTTTAATCGTTTAATTGAACAGCGAAAAGCAATTGTTGATGAAACACCCGGAGTTACCCGCGACCGGAATTACGGTAAAGGTGAGTGGAACGGGATTGAATATTCCTTAATTGATACCGGAGGTTATGTGGTAAATTCGGAAGATGTTTTTGAATCTGAAATTAACAAACAGGTTCATTTAGCAATTGATGAGGCAGATGTTATTATTTTTGTTGTGGATGTTGAAGCCGGTACAACCGATCTGGATGATGCCATTGCAGCGCTTTTGAGAAAAAGTAATAAAGATGTTGTTGTCGTTGTAAATAAAGTAGATAATCACGCCAGGATTATTGATGCTCAGGAATTTTACGGTTTGGGTTTGGGTGAAATATTTTGTGTTTCGTCGATGACAGGAAGTGGAACAGGCGAAATGCTTGACCAGTTGGTAAAAAGTTTTCCAGTAGTTGAAGAGGACGAGGAGGAACAAACATTACCCCATTTATCGGTTGTTGGACGTCCTAATGTTGGCAAATCTTCGTTTATTAATGCCTTAATTGGTGAGGACAGAAACATTGTAACCGATGTTGCCGGAACAACCCGCGACTCCATTCATACACATTACAATAAATTTGGCCACGATTTTATGATTGTGGACACGGCAGGTTTACGCAAAAGAGCCAAGGTACACGAAGACCTTGAGTTTTATTCTGTTTTGCGTTCGGTGCGTACTATAGAAAACTCCGATGTTTGTTTGCTTCTAATTGATGCCGAACGCGGTGTTGAGGCGCAGGATGTAACTATTTTCAACCTGATTGTTCGGAATAAAAAAGGAGTGGTTATTTTAGTTAATAAGTGGGATTTGATTGACAAAGACACCCATTCGACTAAAAAGGTTACCGAAGAAATTAAAGAAAAATTAGCTCCGTTTAAAGATGTGCCAATTTTATTTATTTCGGCACTTACAAAACAAAGGGTACACAAAGCTTTGGAAACGGCAATTGCGGTGAATGAAAGTCGTAAGCGTAGAATAAAAACTTCGGAATTAAATGAAGTATTGTTGGAAGCCATTGAAAGATATGGTCCACCATCGATTAAAGGGAAACAAATTAAAATAAAATATGTAACGCAGTTGCCTTCGCGAACTCCCGCTTTTGCACTGTTTGCCAATTTACCACAGTACATAAAAGAACCTTACCGCAGATACATTGAAAATCAAATCCGCGATAATTTTAATTTTACCGGTGTGCCCATCCAGATTTATTTCAGACAGAAATAGGATGGTTTTGGGTATATGGTTTTAAGTTGCAAGATAAGGTTGCCTTCCGTATTTTTTTTAGAAATACGAAAGGCATTTTTGTTTTAACAAGCTTGAATTTCACAAATTCTACCCCGCGATTATTTGCTTTCCTTCGAATGTTCCGTTTTTTCCAATGGATTTGCTTTCGCCCCAGCTGGCAGATTTAAGTCGGTTGGCAGTAACACCATGCTAATTAACTGTTTATACCCGCTTTTTCACAAGCCTCAGAAAGTGGCTGGTTTAATGTTTCATAATCGTCGCAGTGGTCTTCAACGCTGAAATTCAGCTTAGGCTGTTTTTGCATGAATTGGAAAATCTTGTTAATTGCGCCGTTGCCTTCGGATTTTATAGTTGCTACACAAATAAAATAGATTTCAATTTTATACAATTGGTTGTTTGAAATTTTTGTCTTTACATGATTGAATCTCATCTCTTTAGAAAAAAACAACAGATTGCATACGATCAATAAGTTCATGTTTAAAGATTATTAAAAATGGTAAATGAACGAGAAATAAAAAAGTTGGATTTCATATATTTTTGCTCCATGCACTTTCTAAAAAACATGACTTTTACCCATGTTTTTATTTTTTAAAATGTCGCAATATTGGCTCGTCGATTCGTTGGTAATAGAACAAATAAAAATTTGAGGTTCAGTTTAAATTCTTTAGAAGATTTAAAAAGATGGATTTTTTTTTGACCTGCGGGAGAGTGAATTTGAAGAGCATAATTTGAATCCTTTTTGTTCCCGAATTATACCTGTAAATTTTAGCTGTTATATAATTTTTGGCTTAATTAAATCAATTTGTATTTTAGCTTTTTAAACCTATTTAGAATAATTTTATAAATGAAGAATACATATTTCGATCTAATAGAACAAAGTTATTATTTCCCTCAGGAGGGTTTTGACTTGAGAGATGGCTTTTTAACGTTTCATGGAGTATCTTTAAAGTATTTGATAGAAAAACATGGCACACCTTTTCGATTTATTTATCTTCCTAAAATTGGCGATCAAATAAAAAAAACACGCAATCTTTTTAGCCGCGCAATAAAAAATAATGCGTACAAAGGAAAGTATCATTTCTGTTATTGTACAAAATGCAACCACTTTTACCATGTTATTAAGGAGGCCTTAAAACATAAAGTAAATCTTGAAACTTCATCGACTTTTGATATCGATTTAATTCTGAACCTTTATGAAAAAAAGAAAATTGACAAATCGAGAATTATTGTTCATAATGGTTACAAGACCGATGATTATTTATTAAAAATTATTGAATTACAAGATTTAGGATTCGAGAACTCAATTATTATTTTAGATAGTATTAATGAATTTCACAGATTAGTGAAAATGAACTCCAGACACAAAATAAAAATAGGTTTACGAATGGCCATTAATGAAGAAGCGCAATCGGCCTATTATACTTCGAGACTTGGTATTCCTCCAAATGAAATTATAAGTTTTTTTAAGAAAAATATAAGGGGTAATGATAAGGTTGATTTAAAAATGCTTCACTTTTTTGTTGATTCCGGAATAAAGGACACACTTTATTATTGGGGAGAGTTTCAAAAAGCCTTGAAATTGTACATCGAATTAAAAAAGGAGAGCAAAAATTTAGATTCTTTTAATCTTGGAGGTGGTTTCCCAATTCGTAATCATTTGGGTTTTGAGTACAACTACGAATACATGATTAACGAAATAATAAAAAACATAAAAGATGCTTGTTCAATAGAAAATGTTCTGGAACCCGATATTTATACTGAATTTGGAAAATATACAGTAGGCGAGTCGGGTGCCATTATTTTTAAGGTGTTGGAACAAAAACAGCAAAACGATACTGAAACCTGGTACATAATAAATAATAGTTTAATGAATACAATTCCGGACGCCTGGTCTATTCATGAGAAATTTATTTTACTTCCCATTAATAAATGGGAAAACGAATACGGACGTGCAAATATTGGGGGAATAAGTTGCGACCACTCTGACTATTACAACTCGGAAGATTTAAATCAGGAAGTTCTGTTACCAAAATATGATAAAAAAGATAAAGAACCTTTGTACCTTGGTTTCTTTCATACCGGTGCTTATCAAGATTCGATAAGTGGTTACGGAGGTATTAAGCATTGTTTAATTCCCTCTCCAAAACATGTAATAATCGATCGCGACGAAAAAGGCAATATTGTTGATCATGTTTATCGGGAAGAGCAATCAGTTACCGAAATGATTAAGATTTTAGGGTATGGCGGTTGATATGAGGCACCGTTTTTTGCTTACCCACTTAAATAATTATAAAAATGGACAATACTAAACTAAGAGTTATTCAAGATTACAACAAACTAAGTAAGGATTTACAAGAGCAAGTAAAATTAGTTTATCCCGAAGGATTTAGCGAAAACCTGATTTATTTCAAGAATAGTAAGGGTCAGAATATAACTGCATTAAGGTTCGAAACCGATGAGAAAATATACTTGTTAAGAATGTCTGTTCAAATGGCTTTTCAGATTATGGAAGACGATTCGGATTACGATGATGATCATAATTTAAAAACCAACGTAAAAGAAATTTATGAAGAAAGACATGCAGATGTTGAATATTTGGCAGACAACGAAAACTATGAAGAATAGCGTTGAAAATTAAAGAAGCTCTAAAAACTTTATTAAAACATAATTTTTTAATCGTTATTAAAGTTTTGGCTTTTATTGAACATAAAAAGTAAAAACTCCGACTAAAATATTTCTAGCCGGAGTTAAAGATTAATTCTTAAGCTAAACCAAAACCTTTCTACTCAGTAGCAGGAACCAAATCCTTATTTTTTACTTTCGCTGGGGTGAAAATTCCTAGTACTCCTTTTAATCCTACACTCATGGCAATATTAAAGAAAAAAGCCAGGAAAGAAATTAATAGAAGAGATCCGCAAATGGCAGCTAAAATCATGTATAGACTATATTCTCCATCGAAATAAATAGTACGGCGCAACATTCCTTTTAGTCCGGCCATTCCCATAAATGCTCCCATTCCTATTCCACCAATCAGGTGAGTCCAGAAATGGAAATTGGTTAATTTATTACTGTATAATTTCGCTCCATTGGTAAGAATTGGGAATAGAAAGTAAATGGCTGAATAAAGTGTCATTGATAATCCCACAAGAATAGCTACATGAACGTGAGGCCCAATAATCCATTGCGTGTTATGTAAAACCCGGTTTAAACCCATATCGGCTTGCATAATTCCGGCAGGTACTGCAAGAGCAAAACCTAATAATCCACCCAATAAAAATTTCAGTGGAGGTGTCATTTTAAGTGGGCGGGCACTCCAAAGCGTGGCTAGCACAATAAAAAATGCGAGACCCTGTGTAATTAGCTCGAAAGCCGTAACTAATTCGCCCGATACAATTTTTAAGAAAACAGGTTGCGATTGGTCAGCTAACAAATGGTGCGACCATACTGTCCACGAAACAATTAATTCTACCAAAAGTGCGGCTCGGGCAATGTTTTGCATAAACAGTTTTTTACCGGTAATTAATGTGGCAAGTAAATACCAGGTACCGGCAACAAATATCAGAACCAGTCCATCGGCAATTAAATCGAGTCCCCACCAAAACCAGTTTTTGTAGAGTAAGGCATCAACAGCAGTTTTTTCCAGACTAATTCCAACAATTTCTCCAATCATATAAACCAGAATTAGAACCCCTGTAAAAAGTATTATTCCGGCATTTAATGCAACATCAACTGTTCCACGTGCAATAGCTGCAACCGGTAACGATACAAGATGCTCCTTTTCTTTTTTTGCGAACATATTGGTAAAACCATCGATTCCGAGTGCTGATTTTAAAAGTTTGCCTGCGGGTTGTTTATCCCAGCCTTCGGGAGTGTACATTATTGTTTTAAAAATATTGATTACAAAAAATACAGTTCCAACCATTACAAGTGCAATTCCGGTAATAAATACGGCTCCGCCAATTGCGCTAAATTGAGTAAAATCGGCAGGTAGTGGCCAATACAACGTGTAAAGTGGTGCATAGTGAGAAATAAATCCTGCTGCCCAGAAAGTAAAAGTTCCGATGGTGATTAACAAAAATGTCCAATTGGCTAGTTTAACACTCCAAATTGGTTTTTTCATTAAAAAAGGAACGAGGAAGAGAAAGGCCCCAAAAACAATTAAGTAAGTAGAACCGAAAATTCCAACCAGCGGGTGTGCAGTTAAAATTGCAAAGTATTGTTCGGTTCCAATTGCTGCAATTACCTGAACCTGGTACATACGCATTATCATTCCTTCGACAACAACAAATCCGTAATAAACCAAGCCCATTACAACAAAACGGAGAGTTATTTTTTGCATCTGTGTGAGGCTGTCAGACTTAAATAATTTTTGTTCGCCTGAAATTAATGTTTGTATAAAACTCATGATTATTTCTTTTTTAGGTTTACAAATAATTTATATTTTTTCAACAACTTCAACTGCATCTTTCAAAATCATAGCAATTCCTTTGGGTCCTGAATATTCGGTTGACCGAATGGTGTAAACTCCAGGTTTCTCAAATTTCCAGATAATATCATTTCTGTGTCCCGGAACTACCTGCATTTGCATTACCATTGTGTTGTCTTTTCTGAACAAGCCAAATCCATAAGTCAGGTCTTTTGATTCAACACTGAACATAACGATTTCGCCCACTTCCATCTTCAGTGTTTTAGATGGTAGTTTAAACTCGTGATCTTCAACCGTAATTTCAAAAGTTCGGTCAGGAACAGTGTTTTTCATGTTCACATCAAGAGCGGTCCAAGGAATTGTGTTCAATGTAACAATGTGAAGGGAAACCCCTAACACAGTTAGAAAGATTACAAAAGCATAAAATACACTAGGTTTTACTTTAGTACTTTTTCCTTTCGACGTAACTTTTATTCCAAACCATAGCATCAATAGCATGATGACCGATGTGTAAAAAGTGTACGCGAGTGTTTGTCCAGCAAGAACAACCGTCGAATCAACCATAATTTTACTTTTTTAGTTAGATGAATAATTTATATAATACTTCCATATAGTATTTTGTTTTAAAAAATTTTACTTTACTTCCAGTGCCACAGATTGAATGTCTTTTAACGACGTTTTGGTTAAAGTATCAATAACTTTTCTTTTCGTTTCTTCCCAAATATGGTGCATAGGACAGGAATGATTAAAAGCACAGGTTTCGTAACCTAAGATACAACCGTCGATTGAATCCAGTCCATCGATGGCTTCTACAATTTCAATAAGATATATTTTCGAAATATCGCGAGCAAATGTAAATCCGCCTTGGCGACCTTGCACACTTTTTATAAAGCCGTATTTCGACAAATCGGTTAGCAAACGCCGCAAATATCTTTCAGGCACATCAATGTCTTTGTGCAGTTGATTGGCTGGGTACAAAGCTTCCTCGTTCTTCGCCATGTGACCTAAAATTCGAAATGCGTATTTTGATGTTTTGCTCAGATTCATTTAATTATTATAGTTTGCTTTAAAAGGCACCAAATGTAACTCGCGTAATTCTCAGTCCTTCGCTAGGAATAAGATTTCGTTTGTTTCATTAAATGCTACCTATTTGTAGAATTTTACAAAGAAAGAATTTTTTTGATAATTGACAAGATTGTTTTTTATGTTATAGGAAATGTTTTTTGTGTTTTGTTGTTCAGAACAGGACAATAATAAGACAGAATAAAATTTGGTGAATAAACCTTATCTTTGTAGCACTATTTGAATTCATAAGTCATGATTGGAAATTTTTTTCATACACCGGGAGCGAAGCAATTTAAAATTATTCCGCGATTTCACGATCCGGATAAAGATGAACGCGATGAAAGGGAGAGCAGAATTAAAGCGGAATTGGGAATTGTTGATGAAAAAGCAGATGACGGAAAGCCATTTCGTGCCAATATAGTCGGGCAGTTCAGAAAAACAGGAGGATGGGCCAAGTCATCGTCAAGCGCTCGTAAATCCCAGAATAGAAGACTAATTATGTTGGTTTTAATATTAACATTGGTTTTTTACTTGTTCTTTTATTCAGATTTAATTTTTTGATTTAGTTTTTCACTACTTACGTTTCGTAATCTAATATTCTTATTAAGTGAGTGATATTATACAGTTATTGCCCGATTCGGTAGCCAACCAGATTGCTGCAGGTGAAGTAATTCAGCGACCCGCGTCGGTTGTAAAAGAGTTGGTTGAAAATGCGCTGGATGCCGGAGCAACGGAAATTACGGTTCATATTAAAGATGCAGGAAAGACGCTTGTGCAAATAAGTGACAACGGTTGTGGCATGTCGCCAACCGATGCACGAATGGCGTTTGAACGTCACGCTACTTCAAAAATTCGCTCTGCAAATGATCTGTTTTGTATTCGTACAATGGGTTTTCGGGGCGAGGCTCTGGCTTCTATTGCTGCCATTGCCGATGTTGAATTGCGCACAAAAAGAACAGAAGATGAAGTTGGAACTGTTATTCATATTATAGGTTCTGATTTGAAAACTCAGGAAGCGGTGGCGTGTAATAATGGTACCAATTTTATGATTAAAAACCTCTTTTTTAATGTGCCGGCCCGTCGGAAATTTTTAAAAGCAAACTCCACCGAACTAAAAAATGTGATTTGGGAAATTCAACGAATTGCACTGCCAAACCCTGAAATAAAAATAAATTTTTTTCATAATAATGCTGCAGTTTACGAATTGCCAAAAGCAAACTACCGAAAACGAATAGTAGATTTGTTTGGGAAAGGCTTGAATCAAAGTCTGGTTTTGGTTGATGAAAAAACCAGCATTGTAAATATTTATGGATTTATTGGTCAGCCAAAATATGCCCGAAAAACAATGGGCGAGCAGTTCTTTTTTGTTAATGGCAGATACATGCGACATCCCTATTTCCATAAAGCGGTAATGTTAGCTTACGAACAACTTTTGCCGCCAAACGCATATCCATCGTATTTTCTGTTTATGGATGTTGATCCAGCAGATATTGATATAAATGTTCACCCAACAAAAACGGAAATTAAGTTTGAAAACGATAACGCAATTTGGCAGATTATACATGCTTCCATCCGCGAATCGTTGGGAAAGCACAATGTTGTTCCTTCTATAGATTTCGACCAAAGTGGAAGTATTGATATTCCAATTCCGCAAAAGTCAAGAGATAATGTTGTTTTCCCTGATATTCAAATTGATCCGGAATACAATCCGTTTGATGAAGAAAAATCGAAATTTTCGGGGGGGTCTTATACAAAACCACTTCCGTCTGAAAAAAAGAATTTGGAACATTGGGAAGATTTGTATGAAGGGACCCAATTAAAATTGAAACCAGAAGTAAAAAATGACTCATTTTTTAGCAATAGAGATGATTTGTATTCTCGTTCCGTTGAACAATTTTCAGGCAAAAAAACACTTCAACTTAAACAAAAATATATTCTAACACCTGTAAAATCGGGGTTAATGGTAATCGACCAAAAAAGGGCACACGAACGAATTTTGTATGAGAAATTTATGGTTGTGCTAAAATCGGATTCCGTTGCCAGTCAACAACAACTTTTTCCACAAACGATAGAACTAAATCCGGCAGATTCTGCTTTATTATTGAACATACTTCCTGATCTGCTTTCGTTGGGTTTCGATATTCGGGAATTTGGCAAAGACACATTTATAATAAATGGAACGCCTGGAGTTTTGGATGTTTCTTCGCCTGAATTAATTGTGGAGAAGTTGCTTGAGGAGTATAAAAGTTCGCCGGTTAACGCTCGTTCAAAAGCAAAAGAACAAATTGCTATTTCACTGGCAAAAGCTTCGGCGCTCGATTATGACTCAGAATTAAAACAGGAAGAGATTGACCATCTCATCGACAACCTTTTTGCCTGCTCAACTCCCAATTTTTCGCCCGATGGAAAAAAGGTGTTGACCATTATTCCAATGGAGGATATCGAAAAAAGTTTTTCAAAATGACAGATTGTCGTTATTTTGAGCCAATAAAAAAATGGTCTGGCAATTGCAAGGCTGACATCTAAATATATAAAATATGAATTACAGACCTGTTTTAAATAATATTCCACCGGTTGTAAAAAACCTGATTATTGTTAACATACTCTTTTTTTTAGCAACATGGGTTGTTAAAAGTATGGGGATTGATTTTGTTGAAATAATGGGGATGCATTACCCAGGTTCGGAAAAGTTTATGTTGCACCAAATTTTTACACACATGTTTATGCATGGCGGACTTACCCATATTTTCTTTAATATGTTTGCACTTTGGATGTTTGGGCGTGTGTTGGAAGGTGTTTGGGGTTCGAAAAGGTTTCTGGTTTATTATGTTGTAACCGGTTTAGGGGCAATTGCTTTGCATACTTTTGTGAATTTTCTGGAAATTAATTCCATTCAAAATGCAATTACTGCATTTCAAAATACACCATCACCGGAAATACTCGACCATTTTGTAAATAAAAACCTACCCAACGCTACAAGCCAGGTTCAGGATTTTATTAATACCTGGTACGACGACCCGACGAGTTCTGCCTATGCAAGCGAGGGACTAAATTTGATGCAACGAATTTTGGAATTAAAAATGGATATTCCAACGATTGGTGCTTCTGGTGCTGTGTTTGGTGTACTTCTGGCTTTTGGAATGTTATTCCCGAATACGCAATTAATGCTTTTATTTCCTCCAATTCCTATAAAAGCAAAATACTTTGTAATGGGTTACGGTGCAATCGAATTGTATTTGGGATTTACGCAGTCAGGTGGAAGTGTGGCACATTTTGCACATCTTGGGGGAATGCTTTTTG
Organism: uncultured Maribellus sp.; assembly: GCA_964476535.1. Lineage (GTDB taxonomy): Bacteria > Bacteroidota > Bacteroidia > Bacteroidales > Prolixibacteraceae > Draconibacterium. The sequence goes on along the minus strand of CAYZBC010000064.1, from coordinate 512 downwards.
GTTTTATTTTAATTAAATACTGGAATAAAACTTCTAATCGGTTTTACTAAAATTGTTTGATGAGGAGATAGAAGGCAGATATTTGAAATTTATGATTTTAAAAATATGGATATTGTTGGCGACATAAAACGCACGTTTAAAGAAGGCTCGTCTTTAACCCGATTGATTTATATTAATCTTGGAGTTTTTCTTATCGTGAAAATTCTGGGTGTGTTTTTCTATTTGGCCGGGCAACCTTACTTTTTGGTAGATTGGCTTTCTATTCCTTCCGACATAAATGAATTAATTTCTAGACCATGGACACCTCTAACTTACATGTTTATGCATGTTGGATTTATTCATTTACTTTTTAATATTTTGGGTTTATACTGGTTTGGAAAATTGTTTTTGTACCACCTGGAAGGTGAAAAATTACTTAGCGTATATTTATTAGGAGGACTCGCTGGAGCAGCTTTCTACATTGTTTCTTATAATATTTTTCCAGTTTTTGAATCGGTGAATGCTATTTTATT
>CAYZBC010000063.1:0-20653 GCA_964476535.1 uncultured Maribellus sp. | reverse complement strand
ATTGAGTTGAAAAACACCGAATTAAAGATAAAAAAACTAAAAGAGACTATTTTTTTAAAAACCTAATTTTATGACTGCGGATTTAAGGTAATACTTTTTACATAAGCTGGTTTTTTTTGATGTTCTTATTTTTTGTTTGCACAATAAAAATAATATTCTCAACCCAGCTTTCCTCGTCGGGAAAACCATTAAATCCATTGCTGTTGTTGATATGTAGAAGTTTTTATCCATTTTTTCGGGAGATGGTCAATTAAAATAAGAAGGAGGTTGTTGGTATCGAAAATAAACTTATACAACCTTTCTTCCAAATGGGGTTATTGCCAGCGACATCATTTTAAAGTGTTGCTTTGCCCAAGGAATACCAATGATGGTAATTCCTAAAAGAATTCCAAAAAACAGGTGTGTGAGCGCAATCCATATTCCACCAATGAAAAACCAGATTATATTCATAATTGTTGAAAGGCAACCCGGAGCGTAATCCATATATTCAATTTTTTGTCCGAATGGCCATAAGGCCAAAATACCCAATTTAAACGATTGGATTCCGAATGGTATCCCAATAATTGTGATACAAAGTGCAAGACCTGCAAGCATGTATTCCAAAAAAACAGCAAAACCACCAAAAATTAACCAGATAAGATTGCCTAATATTTTCATCCGTTTAAATTTATTATTATTATTTGTAATGTATGGAACTCTCGATGAAATTTAATTATGCTTGTTTGTGAAATATCGCAGATTAAATTTCATGTTCGTTTCATAATTTTTGTTTTATAAGTACAAGCAGAAAATTTAAAATTACAATTAATTTGATTAATAATTTTTAAAATAAATTATAACTTTAGGATATTATTCAATTGTATAGAATGAAATGAGTCCCGAATATTCGGGACGAGTTCCATATTATACCATAAAAAATATATAATTAAAATCATATGAAACGAGCATGGCAAATATTGGCACACAGAAGGATGATTATTCAGCGAGTTACATGTGTTGCCGTTAAAAACAAACAATTATAAACACATGAAAATAAATCCTGATAAGTATAAGTGGGGAATGTTTTATTTTGATCCAAAAGATTCAAGAATATTTGCTCCAAAAATAGATCCTTTGCGAGGATGGACTGTGAATTTTGCCAATCCATTTTCGTACCTCATTATTTTAGGAATTATTGCAGTTATTGTATTTGTTGGAGAATTATAAAAATAACCTTAATCTTTAAATGAAATAATGATTCAGCAAAAAGAAATATCATTGCCACAGTATCGAAGAGGTTACCATTTAATTACTTCATTAATCGAAGAAAAATTAAATGATTTACCCGAAAAAGGATTGTTACACATTTTCGTGAAACACACTTCGGCAGGAATTACATTGAACGAAAATGAAGATCCAACAGTTCGCACCGACTTTGAAAGTTTTATCAATAAAATGATTCCCGAAGACGATTCCGTTTATGTACATACTTACGAGGGTAGCGATGACATGCCTGCACATTTGAAAACGTCTGTTATTGGCGCCGAAGTAACCATCCCGATTACACGCGGTCGACTTAACTTGGGAACATGGCAGGGAATCTATTTTTGTGAATTTCGTAATTATGGAGGATCCAGAAAGTTAGTTTTAACTGTGTACAGCTAATTTTTCGAGTTTTGTTTATGAAGTCGAAGAAACAACCTTCTCAGCTATTAACTTTTAACTAGCACTTTCAGTCCAGGTATTTTATTTTTCAGCTTGAACTTCCCATCCAAAATCGACATATTCCCAATCGAAATTTTCGCCCGAAACATCAACTTTTACATAGCCTTCTTCCATACCAAAACGAGTCCCTTTCCACCAGTTAGAACAAACTGCCCCGCCTGTAATGTAATGAATGCCGTTGTAATTGATATCTTCTAAAAAATGAAGGTGTCCTTGTAAAACCAATTTCACATTGTATTGTTCCAATATTGAAATTATTTCGTTGGCGTTGGTAATTATTGAACTTTTTTCAAATCCTTTGATGGGGCCACTCATAATTTGACTGCCAACGCTTAATAATGGAATATGTGTGCTAATTGCCACAGGTTTATCCTTGCCTGCTTTCTTCAGATCCTGTTTTAGCCACTCAATTTGTTCAGGATCAATAACTCCGTAATAATGCCGATCTTCGGTAAATCCAATTCCATCAAGTACAATAAAATGCCAGTTTTTATGGTCGAAAGAATAGTAAGGTTTAGCTAATCGATGTTCATACATTTTTTTCCCAAACTCTTTGTGGTTGGGAGAAACTCCACTATTTTCATACAATCCAAAAACTTCGTGATTTCCCATGGTTGAATAAACGGGCATGTCCAGATTTTTAACTGTTTCTTCGAATAAATTGTACAAACTGTCGCTTCTGCTGTACGTTTGACCAAGCGCATCCATAATATTATCGCCCCCCGTTAGCACAAAATCGGGAGAAAGTTCATTAATCGTTTCGATGGCTTGTAAAAATCCTTCTGTTGCATTCAGCTTCGGAGTCAGGTGAATGTCAGTCATGAATACAAAAGAAAATTTTTCCGATTTTTTAGTTTTATCCTTTTTTTGAGCAGGGTGAAAACTTAATAGTAAAGCGCCAATTAAAAAAAGCAGTGTAAATTTTTTCATTTTAATATTTTTTGTTGAAATTAAAATTTATAATTAAAACTGTGCTATTTTTTAGATTATAAAATCATAAAAAAATACCACGAATCAACTTTTATTTGGGAATAAGGTTTTTGAATTTATTTATTTTGTATTTTCATATTAAATTTTAATAATGAAAATAGAAGTCGATCAATTTGAGTTGGAAGAGCTATACGAAATGGATGTTTTTTCCTGGCCAATTTGGGAACACGATGAAGATAAATTCGATTGGTATTACGATAAAACCGAAAAATGCTTAATTATAGCCGGAGAAGCCACTGTTGTTTCCGAATTTGAATCGATTACTATTAAACCGGGTGATTTTGTAACCTTTCCTGCGGGACTCGAATGTGTTTGGGACATCGATTCAGCGATACGAAAACACTACTCTTTCGAGTAAATTAGAAATTTATTTTAGGAAGAATATTTTGGTTGCAAGGTGTTTTTGTGCACGAACCATTAATCAAAAGAATTTTTTGAGGCTTTGCTTCGGGATTCCATATATTCTCCCTTGAAATTCAAGGGAGATGTCAACCGGCAATTGCCGGTTTAAAGAGGGGTGAAATAATGAAAATTTGATTTTCAGCTTTTGGGCTGAAATAAAGTTGGCGTAATACCGCTTGGCTCTGCCACGGGGATAGTCAACTTTAAGAATTTTCTTTATTTTACACGAATAAAAAATAAAATACATACAACCATTTTAATTTATTTTGAAAAATTTATGGCTTACCTTCAAAATCAATTGATTCGAATGCTTCAATAACAGAGATAAACTTTAGATTTGTATTATAAAATTTGACGAAACGAATAAACAATAAAAACTATATTTTGTTTCTTCAATAAAAATTAAGGTTAAATAAAAATCAACGATGGATAAATTTTCGTCAGTGGGGAACCAGGAACTGCAAGCAATTGAAGATCTGTATCAAACATATTTGGAAAATCCGAAATCGCTGGATGGAAGTTGGCAACAGTTTTTTGCCGGTTTTGAATTGGCACGTAAAAATTATTCTGAGAAACCTTCTGCAAAAACACAAGATAATATAAATAAGGAATTTGCCATTCTAAATCTGATTCACGGATACCGTCAACGAGGGCATCTGTTTACCAAAACAAATCCGGTTCGGGCACGCAGAAAATATTTACCAACGCTAGCCATCGAAAACTTTGGATTGGAGCCCAAAGATTTGGAGACTACATTTCAAGCAGGCAACGATATTGGAATTGGTTCGGCAAAATTGAAAGACATTATAGAACATTTGGAAGCTACGTATTGTCGCTCAATTGGTGTTGAATATGTGTACATGCGTAAGCCAGAAGTAATTCAGTGGCTGAAAGAACGTATGGAAAGCACTCGCAATTCGCAGATATTTTCCGCTGAAAAAAGGAAACATTTTTTCTATCACCTCAAATTAGCAGTTGGATTCGAAAATTTTATTCATAAAAAATTTGTTGGACAGAAACGTTTTTCGTTGGAAGGTGCTGAATCGATAATTCCATCGTTAGATGCAGTTATAGAACGCGGTGCGGAATTAGGGATCGAAGAATTTGTGATAGGAATGGCACACCGTGGAAGATTAAATATATTGGCCAATATTTTAGAAAAACCTTACGAAGATATTTTCAAGGAATATACTGGAAAGGAGTATGAAGATGATATTTCGCAGGGAGATGTTAAATACCATTTAGGTTATGAAAATGAAGTAGTAACCGATTTTGGTAAAAAGGTAAAATTGAAATTGATGCCGAATCCATCGCATTTAGAAACCGTTGCACCTATTGTGGAAGGAATGGTTCGCTCGCAAATTAATTCGATTTACAACCACGATTATAAAAAAGCAGCTGCCATTGTTATTCACGGTGATGCTGCCATTGCAACGCAAGGAGTGGTTTATGAAACCACTCAAATGTCGCAGTTGGATGGATATAGAACAGGTGGAACCATTCATTTAGTTATAAATAATCAGGTTGGTTTTACAACCACTTATTTAGATGCACGCTCCAGTACGTATTGTACCGATGTGGCTAAAGTAACGCGCTCGCCCGTTTTTCATGTAAATGGCGACGATGTTGAAGCGCTGATAAGTACTGTAAAACTTGCTATGGAATTCCGTCAGAAATTTCATTCCGACGTTTTTATTGATATTCTCTGTTACAGAAAATATGGACATAACGAAGGAGACGAACCGCGTTTTACGCAACCCATGTTATACAAGGCAATATCAAAACATCCCAATCCCCGCGATATTTATTCTAAAAAATTGAATAAATTGGGAATACAAACACATGAAGAATCCCGGAAAGAAATAAAGGAATTTGATGTTTTTCTGGATAGCAAATTAAAAGATTCTGAAAAAATTAAGAAACTAAAAATTCGGAAGTTTCTTATTAACGAATATACGAATTACGAAATGCCTCAAAAGGTTTCGTTTAACGATGCTGTTGAAACTGGAGTTAGTTCAGAAAAACTTTTTGAGATAGCAGATATAATAAATAATCTTCCCACAGAGTTGTCTTTTTTCAAAAAAGTAAATCGTATTCTTTCCGACCGAAGAATGATGATGCACGACGACCGATTGGATTGGGCAATGGCAGAATTACTGGCTTATGGAACATTGGTTACAGAAGGTCACCCTGTTCGTTTAAGTGGACAGGACAGCGAGCGAGGAACTTTTGCCCATCGACACGCAGCTTTTGTTATAGAAGGCACGGATGATAAGTATTTCCCATTGAAAAATGTCTCAAAAAATCAAGCGACTTTTCATGTTTATAATTCTTTGCTTTCGGAATATGCTGTTTTGGGTTTTGAATATGGTTACGCGCTGGCACAACCTAATGGTTTAACCATTTGGGAAGCTCAGTTTGGCGATTTTCATAATGTGGCACAAGTAATAATTGACCAGTATATTTCTTCTGCAATTGAGAAATGGGGATTAATGAATGGTTTGGTGTTATATCTTCCACACGGTTTCGAGGGGCAAGGACCTGAACATTCTAGTGGCAGAATTGAACGTTTTCTGGAATTATCGGCCAATAATAACATGCAGGTTGTAGTTCCTACTACTCCTGCAAACATGTTCCATTTATTACGTCGCCAGGTAAAAATGAAAATGCGTCTACCGCTTATCGTCTTTACTCCAAAAAGTTTGTTGCGTCATCCAATGGCACAATCTAAAGTAGAAGAATTGGCAAATGGTTCGTTCAAAGAAATTATCGATGATAAAATTGCTGAGCCCGATTTAGTTGAAAAAGTTGTATTTATTTCCGGCAGGCTATATTACGATTTAGAAAAATATAAACTGGAAAATGGAATTACAAATGTTGCGGTAGTTCGAATGGAGCAAATTTATCCGATTCCAAATAAACAAATCAATCAGATTCTAAAAAAATACCATAAATCTACAGAACTAATTTGGGCACAAGACGAACCCGAAAATATGGGTGCGTGGCCATTTATTAATCGCAAGTTAGATTGCCTTGGATTCAAAGTTATTTCGCGACCAGAAAGTGCAAGTCCTGCAGTTGGATTAATGGAAAAACATAAACAGGGTCTTGAAAAAATCCTTGAATCTGTATTTAAAATAAAAGAAGTTGTTGCCTCATAAAAACAAAAATAATGATTGTAGAAATTAAAGTTCCCAGCCCGGGAGAATCAATAACCGAAGTTGAGATAGGAACCTGGCTTGTAGAAGACGGGGCAATTGTTGTAAAAGATCAGGAAATTGCTGAAGTAGAATCCGACAAAGCAACACTGACAATAATTGCCGTTGAAGGTGGCAAAATAGAAATTAAAGCAACCGAAGGTGATGCGGTTCCGGTTGGTGATGTGGTTTGTACCATTGACACAAGTTTTACTGCACCTGTTTCTATTGTAGAAAAAGAGGCTGTAGTTGAAGAAACCAAAGCTGTGGAAAAACCAGAAGTTCCTAAAGAAACTTCGGAAGTTAAATCTTCAGAAGAATTCGATAAAGTGAAAGTTACTTCTGTTGCCAAAGAGATGATGAAAGAACATGGACTTTCGGTGGATGATGTAATTGCAGGATTAAAAAGGTTAGGTAAAAAAGAAGTTGAGGCAGTAGTAAATACAACACAAACCAAAGCCGTTTCTGTATTTCAACAAAAGGAAGCATCTCGTGATATTGATCGTCAAAGAATGTCAAGTTTGCGCAGAAAGTTAAGTGCGCGTTTGGTTTCGGTGAAAAATGAAACGGCAATGTTGACTACATTCAACGAAATTGATATGAGTTTTGTAATGGATTTGCGAAAACAGAACCAACAAAAATTTATTGATGCGCATGGATTTAAACTTGGATTTATGTCGTTTTTTGCAAAAGCAGTTGCAATTGCCGCTCTTGAATATCCAATGGTAAATGCACAACTCGATGGCGACGAAATTGTTACTCCACAATTTGTTGATGTTGGAATTGCAGTTTCAACTCCAAAAGGTTTAATGGTTCCAATTGTGCGAAATACGGAAAGTAAATCGATACCTCAAATTGAATTGGAAATAAAACAACTGGCAGAAAAAGCCCGTACTAAAAAAATTACGGTGGAAGAATTAACAGGAGGAACGTTTACCATTACAAATGGGGGAGTGTTTGGTTCGCTACTTTCAACACCAATTTTAAATCCACCACAATCTGCAATTTTAGGAATGCACAACATTGTGGAACGTCCGGTTGCAGTTGACGGTCAGGTTGTAATTCGCCCAATGATGTACATTGCACTTTCTTATGATCACCGTGTGATAGATGGAAAAGATTCAGTTAGCTTTTTGGTGAAAGTAAAAGAAATGGTTGAAAACCCGGAACGAATGTTTACCGGGGGACAAGAAATAGGGAAATTGTTGCTGGGGATTTAAAATGTTTTTTTGGAATGTCATCCCGAATTCGATTTGGGAATGCGGATAAAAAAAAGGAATCGTTCTTTTGGAAGAGAACGGTTCCTTTCTTTATATTTTTACCCCCTGTGTTTACTTATTTCCCTGCTGTAATTTCTTTCATCGACTTATCGGAAATAAAGGCTGCAAAAATGATCATAAAAATAACAACTACGGCAACGTAAACTCCCATTGGAATTGGTGCCGGTTCGCCTTGTGCATACGAGTGGAGTCCGGATAAATAATAATTCACCCCAAAATAGGTCATTAACACCGAGCTAAAACCTACGACGGCCGCAGTACTCATCGCAAAGTTACCTCTAAAACCAGGTATTTTGTACATGTGCCCAATAAATGTATATACCAGAACGGTAACTAAAGCCCAGGTTTCTTTAGGATCCCAACCCCAGTATCTTCCCCACGATTCGTTGGCCCAAACACCTCCGAGAAACGACCCAACCGTAAGCATGAGCAATCCAATAATTAACGAAATCTGAATAATATTTACCAATTCGTTAATGGTACAATTCACCCGTAAAATATTCTTTTTATTTCGCGAAATCATAAGAATAAGGTTCAGGAATCCCAGTAAAGCACTGATTCCTAAAAATCCGTAACTGGCAGTAATAATGGCAACGTGAACAATTAACCAGTACGATTTTAATACAGGTACCAGGTTTGTAATTTCGGGGCTCATCCAGCTCATCCCTGCAACCATTAGAGTTAGTCCGGCCAATACCGATGTTAATGATAATGTAATTTCTGAACGTTTAGCAAATATTAAACCTCCCAAACAGGTTGCCCAGCTAATAAATATCATCGATTCGTAACCATTGCTCCAGGGAGCGTGATCCGAAATGTACCAGCGAATCCCCAATCCGGCAGTTTCAAGTATAAACAGAACGAGAATAAATAGAAATGCCACTTTTTTGAATCTTGCCAATTTTAAGCCTGGACTAAAAATGGTTGTAAGTTGTATAAAAAGCAGGATCAGTCCGGTGAACATAAATATCTTCGCCAATTTCCCAAAAATATTTATGTTGTTGTAGAATACTTCGAGTTTAATTTTTGTTTGCGAAGGAATTATGTGTGCCCCATAATTTTGCTGATTCTTTTTAAGCATCTCTAAAATTTGGTTCGCGCTCGCCCAGTCTTGTGTACGCACAGAATTTAGGTAGTTGGCGATGGATTGTTGTGCAAAAGTTGCAACTTCATTGCTTAACTCATTGGCTTCGTTTACCGACACCCAATTCTGATTCCCGTCACCTGGAACAGGAAAAATGGTTAAGAAGTTGCCCGTAAAAACACTCATTAAAATATTTACACGCTCATCCACATTTATTATCTCTTTATCCAGCTTATTTCGTTCGTTAGGTTTTTTTGAATACGAAGCCGAAACCATTGAACTCAGCTGATAACCGCCCATTTCGCGCGTTAAAACCACCGAGTTAAAAGCTACATATTTTCCATTAGCTCCAAGCATTTTACGCAGTTCAGGATTTGCGACTTTTATAATTGGTACGTTTTTCCATTTTTCTGGATTGGCTTGCATGTCGAGGAAAACCTCAGTTGATGACATTCCTTCCCAACTTGTTTTTTTAGCTACCTTTCGCACAACTTCCGAAGCCAAGGTCGAAACCGGTTCAACACGACCTTTACTACTTTGTATTATCAATTCGCCAAATTTGGAAGCATGGTCTTTGTTTATGGAATTGTATTCAACTGCAGTTTGTGCATTTGTAGAAAATGTAAAAACGATTCCAAGAATTAAAACGGCAAAAAGCTTCTTTCTTTCTTCACGTAATTTTCCAGAAGTTCTCACTAACATTTTAAACCGACTGTTTTTATTGAACAGCGTAAGCAACATTCCAAGTGCCATAATAAAATATCCAAAATAGGTAACTGAAGTACCCAATGCATCGTCGTTTACCGACAGAATAGTTCCTCTTTCATCAGTATCATACGACGATTGAAAGAAACGATAACCTTTGTATTTTAAAATATTATTCATGAAAATACGAAAAGGCTTTTCCATGGCTCCATCTTTTAAAATAACCTCGCTTGCGTACGACGATGGACTGTTTGAACCTGGGTATCTGTCGAGTTGAAAATCAATTAAATGAATAGAATAGGGAAGTTTTACCATTTTTGCTCCATACGAAATAGCGACATTCACTCCATTAATATTGGCGGAAGAAGGTTGTCCAATTTGTCCATTTCTTCCAAAAACAATAACTTCTTTTGAAACATTTCCAACGGTTACCAAGGTTTGCATCGCATCGTTATTAAATACACCTTTTTGTGGAGGAGAATAAACCAGTTGAGTTATGCCTTTTGCCACGTATTGTTTTACAGCAAAATTAAGCGAAGCAATATTATAAACATTTTGTGTGTTTACTTCAATTTCTGTGTTGGCTGCAATCGTTGCTGGAATAGTTTGCGACATTCCCGAAACAGTAACAGAATCGGCTGCTAAAAGAAATAAAATTCCATTGGATATTTTAAAACTTACATCTGTTTTTTCGGGTGAATCAAAACCCAGTGAAACTTCATTAATCCATTTAACATCTCCTTGTCGTAGGTTGAAGTCGATGCGTTGCATTCCACTGCCTACCGCTAATAACGAAATAATAGGTTCACCCATTGGATTAGCAGTAATAACTTCTGATGCAGAAGGCATAAATAGCATATTTTTCACCTTAACCGTTTGTCCGTTCAAATATATTTTTTCTGAAAACCGATTGGCGGTATATGCAGAGAATTTAACTTCCTTTTCTTTTTCAGCAGAAAAATTACCCTGAGTGGCTTTTACATTTACAAATAAACCGGTTGACACAATTGTATTCGATGATTCTCCCTCGCGAATGTGCATGTTTCCTTCGAATCCAACATAACGTGTTATTCCGGCACCAATAATAATAACCACAAAAGCTATATGAAATAGAAATATGCTCCATTTCTTTTTGCTAATCAGTTTGTTTGCGAAAATACTGGCGAACATATTTACTATCATTACAAATAACAGCAGTTCAAACCACCATGCATTATATATTAATATTTTAGCGGTTATAGTTCCGTAGTCGTTTTCAATAAACGTTGCATAAGCAATTGAAATGGCAAATATTACAATTAAGATTCCTGTAAAGAACATGGAAGATAAGAAGGATGCTATTTTTTTCATACGTTTAAATTGTTTGTATTTATCTGTAACTTATGTAACTCGCGATGAATTTAAACATGTCTTTTTGTGAATTTAACATGTTAAAATTCATACTCGTTTCATTCGTAATTGTTTTAGTTTCTGTTTTGTATTTCAAATAAACAAAAAAAAATGGCTTTTGTTATTATAAATGATGATTGGGATTACTTATTCAAAAAAAATCCTTTACTTTTTTGAAGCAAAGGAATTTTTTTTCGACATTCACAGTTATAGGCTAATCCGTTGATGGATCGTCGTGTGCAATTTTTGCTGCATATTCAGCAAAGTTAAATCCTTTGTAATGTGGGCTTTCTTCGTTGTGACACTGTTTGCAAACTTTTTCGTCAGGTAAAATCAACCCTTTTTCCAAAGATAATTCCTGACTTTTCATTACTGTAGCCGATTTATATGCGCTGCCCGGTCCGTGACAAGATTCGCAAGATACACCTTCCTTAACTTTAATTGAAGCGATTAAACTCGCATCAACATGACCAACTGTTGAATGGCATTTTAAACATTTAGGATCTTTTGCCTCGTCACCTTTTAGGCTTTCCATTGCTTTTGCATGGGGGCCGGCAGCCCATAAATTGTAAATTTCTCCTTTTGCAGCTTTATTGTGGCACATTTTACATTTTGTTGCCCCAATGTATTTAAAATTTTGTGACAATAAAGTTGAGCTGAAAAGCACGGTTATTCCCAATATAAAAATTAATTTTTTGTAATTCATTGTTGCTATTTTAAGATTCTTATTTTAATCGACTTAATTATTATTTGCAATTTTTAAAAGTGCAAATATATTTTCTTCGAACCACAGTTCTTCAATAATATTTGACAACAAATAGATTGATATTAATCAATACAAAGCAGAATGGCACATTGAACAAAGTTCGGTTTGCCATGCTTTATCAATGTCAACCGGGTGTTTAAATTCCAGCGGTTCGAAAGCGACTGAATATTCCATGTCATCCACCGTTCCTTGTACTAAGATATTGTGGCATAAATTACAATCTCTCGATATTACTTTGCCAGATTCGGTAGCTTGGCGGTCGTTGTGGCAACGATAACAACCATCTGTTTCTATATGTCCCAGATGGTTGGGATATTCGCTCCATTTTACTTTCATCTCCGGGAAGAAATTTTTGGAGTATCCTTCCTGAATGTTTGCTATTGCATTTTCAATATCCTGTTTTTTTGATTCCAATAATTCGGGGTACGAATTAGCGTAATAATCGTTAACCTGAGTCTTTATGGACGAAAATGCACTATCGGTAGTTGGGTAATCCTCAGTAAACACATTCATGGCAACCAATTTAATTTCAGGTAAATCTTTTGAAATAGCACCTGAAACCAAATATTCATCGATGAAGTTCTGAGGAACTTTATAGTTGTGCGATGGACGGTTGTGGCAATCCAGGCAATCCATTGTTCGTGTTTCTATTGAATCCAATTGCGTTTCACTTAGTTGAATGTGGGAATCCTTGTAAATGGTAGTTTCTCCGGTTTTTAAGTTGGTATATTTCACCCACGGAATTTCTCCTCGTTTTTCGTCGATTGAAATGTATTCAATTTTTACTTCCGGGTTGATGTGCCAGTGAATTCCGTCAGCAATTCCCATGGCACTGTGCTGTCCACTGGTTCTCATTTGCATACGAATATTCCATTCTGTATTTTCCTCATCGGAAAGGTATGAACGTTTCATACGTAGTTTTGGATCGTAGAATTTTTCGGGCCAATGGCATTGTTCGCAGGTTTGCTGTGCAGGGCGAAGATTATGAATTGGTGTTGGAATAGGCGTGGGATATTTTTTTGCTAAAACCGAATAAACCTGATATAACCCTGACATTTTACTCTTTACATACCAGTCGGCGCCATTTCCAACATGGCATTCCACACAAGAAACCCGTTCGTGAGAAGATCCCTGATAAGCCACATATTCAGGTTCCATTACTGTGTGGCACAATTTTCCACAGAATTCTACCGATTCGGTATAATGAAAAGCTTCGTAACTGCCAACAGCGGAAAAAATAAAAAGCAAAATGGTGCCAATTGAAAAAATAATGGTTGCATTTCGCGTGCCTTTATTGTTAAAATCAATAGCTGGCCAGTCCAATTCATCTTTCGATTTTTCGCGTTTTTGTAGCTTCCGTTTGGTCACGTACATTCCAATGGGAATTAAGAGTAACCCTGTTATCAAAAAAACAGGCAAAACGATATAAATAAACAATCCTATATACGAGCTACCAACATCGAAGATAAATGAGACTAAAAGCAGGAAAATAATGAATATGATATTCAATATTGCAATTGATGCTCCAATCATGGAGATCCAGTTTCGTACTGATTGTGGTAGTTTCATACTTTATATTTTAATAATATTTAGCTCTGCCACGGGGATAGTTAACTTTAAGAATTTTCTTTATTATTAACTGATAATTGATGTTCTTATTAAATTTTATAATTATATATGATGCCAGCCGTTAATAATGCTTTTAAAGTTTGCAGTGGGTGATTTTCCGATAGTAGCAACATAAAGATGTATTATTAAAAATATCGAAATAAAAAACCCTAACGCCGAATGGAAAATAGCGGTAACAAATATGCCACTGAAGTTATATATATTCTCAATTATAATTTCGGGAAATAAAAGCGCTATTCCTGAAATAATTACCAAAGGAACAGCCAGATACATTACTATTAAATAGAAATATTTCTGTAGTGGATTAAATTTTCTTTTTTCAGAAAGCGGGTAGGGGGCTCGCATATTATGAAACATTCCCCAGATATAATAATAGGCCTGTTTTGCAGGCCGTTTTATAAACCCCTTAGGTTTTACTATATAATATTTACTGTTGGTGGTTAGTAAATTACCAATAAAAAAGATGAAATAACTCAATGTTACAATAACACCGGCAATATTATGAAGATTTATCGCACTATTAAAACTGATAAATGACGATTCAATATTTTGCAAGGAGATTCCGGTTAGAATTAGAATAACAATTCCCAAGGCATTTAATCCATGCCAAATTCTTAACCAAATCGGGTAAAAGTATATTTGTTTTGATGCTGTCATGGCATTTTATTTTTTAATAATTCTGAAAATAATGTGTATTGCAACACCAACTAATGTTGCCAGAAAAATTATAATGCTAAATAATTTAAGAAATGGACTTTGATGTGTGCCAATTACATACGATTCGTTGGATAACACGGTATTAAGAGTTCCATTTTCAGACCGCTTCTGCAAGTTCTGGTATTTGTACAAAGATGCTTTTAGACGGGAGTTTGCTGAATGACATTCAACACAATTTTGAACAGCTTGCTCTTTTGCTAAAATGTTATGTGAAACCATTAAACTGTCAACTACTTCCGTATGGCAATCAATGCATCGTACATGTTTGAAATGAAGTTCCTGATTGGGAAGCCATTCGTGAATCTGGATTAATTTTGTATTTTCTTGTCCGGAAACCAGTTGATATTTATTCATATTGCTATGGCACGAAAGACACATTTTGTTGCTGTAATCAACAATTTTCAGAACATCATTGCTTGTTCTTGCAGTCGCAGCATAAGTGTGCTGGCTATGGCATTTTGCACAGGTAAAATTATCTCCGTAAATTTGGTGATGAATACTTTTTTCAGATTCCTCTGCAATTTTTTCAAATTGATAAGAAGCAAATGATTCATCTCCGCCATGACAATCAAAACATGTGGCTAAGGGTTCAAGTTTTAAATTTGATGCGTGTGGATAGGTTTCATATTCATAAGAATGACAATCCATACAATCAAACTGATTGTGTACACCTAAAGCAAGAGCCATTGTGTCGAGAATGTAATATGGATTCATTAATTTCTTTTCTTCTGAATCCATCAATTTATTATGAAAAGTGTAGGTTTGGTTAGAATGGCATTTTAAACAAACGTGGTCTGCAGCGTCCAGATATGACTGTGCGTTTGAATGCCACGGAAGGCAATAAAAAATAATAAAAATAAATAAAAGATAATATTTCATATTCGCGAATTTTAGCTTAGTGCTTTATTTCTAAAATGGCATTTAGTTTAAAGTCAATTATATTTTTTTTTGTTTTATGAAAGTAATTCAACTTCTTCCTTTAGTAAAAAACCAATTGTAAAAAATGGTAATACTACTTACACAATATTACCATTTATTTTCGTTAAATGCCTTCTAACCTGTTGTTTTGTATGATTCTAGAACATCCAAAGTCGAGTAATTGTAAAACCAAAAGCAAGTCCTTTATTTTTCCAATCATTTCTGTTATTCATCATTACATCTTGTGGAATTAAGCCGTCAGCCGTTCCAACATAAATTTGAAATGCATGTGTAAATGTTGCAATTTCAACACCAAGACACAGATTTGGTAGAGAATGAGTGTCCCAATTGGTTTGTTCCGAAAAATCTTTTATTTTTAATGGAAGATCGTAATTAAAAATAAAAGAACTCTGATGCGAAAATTTTACACGTCCGTTAAAATGAACTCCAATGTTGTCGTGGTCCTCATCCATCTTAACCAAGTTATAATGCGAGTAACTAACTGCAGCTTGAAGTGAAATCCAATCTGCGAATTTGCGACCAATAATTAGCTGTGAGAAATAAGAAAATCTGTCACCGGGAGTAAAGTGAAAAATACCATTTTCACTAGAATGTCTGAAATTACCTGATCCAAACTGGTCTTCGTTACGCCCATCAATTGCTGCAACACCATATAGTGTTACCGAAACAGGGATTTTATTCATTTCTGTTTGCTTCAGAATTGCCCATTTTGCACTAAAATCGGTGTACATATTTTTTTTGGTTGTACCTATTCCAATTTGCAGGTTTTTAACGGGAACATAATTTAATGCTAACCGGATGTTTGAGCCAGGTGCATAAATTCCAAATAAATCGGAAACTCCATTGTCCATGGTTCCGAATTTATGCTGAATGACAAATTCAAGGGTTTTTACATCCTGGACCATAACGGTTTGATTGTCTATTAAGTAACCGCTGGCAAACATTTCACTTACCGGTGTATCTTTTATCTTTTCAGTTTCCTCCTCCTGAGCAAATGTATTCATTGCAAATACCGAAAGAATAAGTAGAAATATATATTTTTTCATAATAATCATTTTCATTGAAATTAATTTTCCTTAGCTCCTTGACCGATCCAAAGCAGAACCTTTGCTGCTTCAGCAGCCGTATATTTCAACTGCTTGTGACTATCAGTATCCGGATGTGCCCAGGCATAAATTTTACTCTCTTCAGGATTAGTTGAATTGATATATCTTGTGCTGTTTATAGAGGCAAAAGCATTATCGGTCGTTAGATTAGGATTCTGTCCGCCATCGTGACAAGCTGTACATTTGTTGTTATTGTTGAAAATTATTTCAATTTCTGCTGCAAAACTAATTTGCGGTGCGTTTGGATCGTCTGGGTCAATTGCATCGGGCACCTCTTCGGGGATAATAAAATTATAGGCACACCCATTAATCAGAAATACTACCATAAAAAACGCAAATAGTAATTTTAATGTTTTCATTTTCTTATGATTATAGTTTAATTCAGGATAAAAAAAAGACTTCTTTGAAGAAGTCTTTTTTGATTATCTGCTATATTTTTTTACACGTCGGCATTAAGTGCTTCTAAAGTATTTTCCAATAGAGCTTTTACATAATGTGGATTGTGAACACCCAAACTCCGGTCTTCTTCTAAACCTACCCAGTTAAAAAATGCCTGTGCTTGTGCCATTGGATAAGTTCCTACAACCGGATGATATCCATCTACGTCATCACCTGCCACAACTCCTAAATTTATCAGCTTATCTCTTAATTCAACAAGTAATTCTTCTGTTTCAGTTTGTACACCAGCGTAATCGAAATCGTCCATATCTGCACCGTGGCACTCAATACAAGAACTCAAGCTTGGATTCCAGGTATGACCTCCCATTCCATCGGCATACTCAGCCATGTGGCATCCGGTACAAGAGGCTTCCTTTAAATGTTTGTTATTACCTGCTGGAGGGTAATCCAACGAACCCACAATTTCTGCAAAGCCAACTCCTGCAACTACATTTGCCTGAGCACCGTGGTGTGGTCCGTAATGAGTATTAGAAATAAAATATGTGTCGCCTGGTTTATCGATATTAGGTTCGGCTCTTCTCGATTGGTGGCAGTTTGCACATAAATTACTGTTGTTGCTTTCATCACTACTTAAGTCCATGGTTGATGTCGGATCATATTTTGGAATTACCGGATCGCTTAAACGGAGTGCATAATCTGTTCCTTCAAATGTTTTGTGTAAACCATGGCAAGTTCCACATTGCCATGCAGTTGGATTTGTAATACTGCCCAGAACTTCATCAAAAATTGCATACTGTACAAATCCCTCGTGAGAGTGACATTCGGCACAACTAGCTCTGCCACCTGCATAGTCAACTGCATTAACACCTGAGCGGTGAACTGACATCGAAAATTCTGCTTGTATTTGATCCATGTTGGTTGATTCATGGCAAACCAGGCAACTCACATTAGCCGCTGCACCGTCTCTGCCATTCGTACCATCCTCGCCATCTGTCCCGTTAGAACCCGCTGGTCCCATTGGGCCTTCTTTTGTACAGGAAGCCGCCATAAAGACGCAGATAAAAGCGAAAAGAATAAGTTTTAAAAATGAAGTTTGTTTCATAACGTGATTGATTAGATATTAGATTTTTTATTTCTATTTTTACTATGGGATAAAAATAGTCTTCAATCTTGTTTGAAACGCACGTAAAGAGGTGACATATAAAACAGTGAAAAATGATATAAAGCAACAGGGTGGTTGATAAATATCAATTATCCGTTTTTGCTGATCGAAATTAATGAAACTTCGTCCAGTATTTCTATTGTATTTCCTTGAGCAACAACTAAGTTAGATTCTTTAAATTGTTGGAGAATGCGTACAAAGCTTTCTTTTGTCATGTTTGACATATCAGCAAGATCTTGCCTTGTTAGTGTAATGGAGAAGGGGTTTTTCTTCAAAACATCATTTTTTAAATATAGCAATGTATCGGCAACCCGGCCGGGCATATATTTTTGCGTCAGGTTAACCATTTGACGAACCAATTGGTTATTTAGTTTTGTGTGGTGTCGAAACAATTCAATGGCAAATTGATTGTTTTCCGAAAATAATTTAGTAAGTCTTGAACTGTCAATTAAACAACAAGTTACCGATGTTATTGCAGAAATTGTGAAATTTTGAATGTTGCCATTAAACAGACCTCCCCCGGTAATAAAATCACCGTCTCCAATTAACCTTACAATCAGGTTTTTCCCTTTTGCCCCTTCCACATAAACTTTAGCAAGTCCTTCTTTCATACAAACTACGTAAGTTGAAGAAGTATTTTGTTTAATTATTGTTTCTCCAGAATTGTATAAAATTTGTTGTTTCCGATCCATTAAAAAGTCGAGTTGCTCAACATTCAAACATTCAAACATATTATATTTATGGTCTCTAAAGCAATTTTTGCAACACTCATTGCTGCTCTTATTACAATTTTTACAATCTGGTTCAATAATTTTCGCCACTGTAATTACTTCTAAATGAAATGTTTAGTCCTGTTTGTTCTCTTTGTTGGTATTGTCTTCTTTTAATGATTCTAACTTAATAAATTATTTGTTTTTTTTACCTATAATTTTTATTTGATTGGAGTGAACTTTTGGTTGAAAAGTACCACCATTGTGAATTATGAACAACAAGTTTATCTTTAAAAATAAACAAGGGAAAAAGTTGAAAGTAAAGCTATAACAAACGGGTTCCTTTTCCCGTGGCAATATTTTCAGCATTGGTAATCAGCACCTCTTTCACCCCCTTGCGTTTGGCTCGAAATCCATTTCCAAGTTTAGGAATCATACCAGCATTAATTACGCCCTCTTCCATGTGTTGTTTAAAAAGATTGGAGTCTAACTCCTGAATCATACTCGATTCATCTTCCGGGTCAATTAAAACTCCTCTTTTTTCGAAACAATAAAAAAGGTAAACACTAAAATGGTTGGAAAGCTCTGTGGCAATTTCAGAAGCTATTGTATCTGCATTCGTATTTAAAAGATTCCCGTTTCCATCATGGGTGAGTGGAGCAATCACAGGAATTATATTTTCGTTTAAAAATAGCCGCAATTCGCGTGTATTTACGTCCGAAATATCGCCAACAAAACCATAATCAATATCCTGCACCGGGCGTTTTTTTGCACGGATGAGGTCGAGGTCGGCTCCGGTTAGTCCAATAGCATTACAATTTCGCGCTTGTAGTCCTGCAACAATGCGTTTGTTTACTAATCCTCCATAAACCATAGTTACAACATCTAACATGGCGGCATCGGTAATTCGGCGACCATCAACCATTCTGGTTTCAATACCTAATTTGCCTGCAATTTCGGTTGCAGTGCGCCCTCCTCCATGCACTAAGATTTTGTTCCCGGAAACTTTAGTAAACTGGTCTAAAAGTGCTTTAAGCGATTCTGGTTCTTCAACAACTTTTCCGCCTACTTTGATTATTGTTAGTCTATCCATGTGTAAAATTACGTGTTAAAGGTTAATAAAGTTCTCTAAAATTTTAGCACCTACCGAACCGCTTTTTTCGGGGTGAAATTGTGTAGCATAAAAATTATCTTTTTGTAAAGCAGCACTAAACGGTAAAATATAATTACATGTGGCTGCTGTGTCTTCTCCAAGACCTGCATAAAAAGAATGTACAAAATAAACATGCTGGTTATCAATCTCTTTCGGGAAAATACTGCTTTTAAAATCGGTAATTGAATTCCAGCCCATGTGGGGTACTTTTGTAATGAATTCTTCTCCAGGTTTTGGTAGAAATCGTTTTACTTTTTCATCGAAAATTCCCAAACATTTGGTATCGTTCTCTTCTGAATGAGAACACATTAATTGCAGCCCCAGACAAATTCCCAATACGGGTTGTTTTAAGGAAATAATCAATTCATCGAGTTTGTGTTTGCGCAAATATTGCATGGTTGTGCTCGCCTCTCCAACACCCGGAAAAATAACTTTATCGGCATTTCTAATTTTATCAGGGTCGGCGGTAATTTCTGCAGTTACACCCAGACGATTAAGTGCGTTGTTTACCGATTCAATGTTTCCTGCGTTGTATTTTATTATTACGATTTTCATCCGTTTATAATTTTATGTTTTCAATTGCAACGTATGTAACTTACCATGGTTTTATAATCATTGTTTTTTGTGTTTAATAATTTTAAAATTATGGACGTTTCATAAACAGTTTAAATTTTAATGTTTAAAGGAGCTTCTTACTTCAGTCTTTTGACTTTAACTTTTCAACAATAAATCAATTACTTCTTTCATTTCATTAAATTCATCTTTTTTGAAAAGCCGGGTCATGTAAGCAATTTTGCCATCTTTCGCTATTATTACATTTCGGGTTACACCTGCTCCTTTTGCTGCAAATGTGTAAAATATTTTAGCTTCCGGATCTAAAGCCAACGGATAGGTAATTTTCATGTCTTTTTTAAACTTTTCTACTTTTTCTAAAGGTTCGTCCATGTCAATTCCAAAAAGTGCAAAGTTGGCATTATCCTTATTTATTAACCAAATTTCTTTTTCAATGTGTGGCATTTCCCTTCTGCATACTACACACCAACTGGCAGTGAATTGTAGCATTACTACTTTGCCTATTAAATCACTTGCTTTAACTGTTATACCGTTTGTTAGTTTAAATTCAATATCAGGCATTTGCTGACCTTGTTTAACCAGGTATCCATATTCTTCCGGAATATCTTGCTTTGGAACAGCTGTTAATTGAGCAAAACTATTGAGGGAAATGGTTAGTATGAATAAAACAGAAAGTAGTAGTTTCATCGTTTCTTTAATTAAATACAACGGTTCTGTTTTTGAAAACTAAAATTTTTCGTTGTAGATG
>CAYZBC010000062.1:4773-20718 GCA_964476535.1 uncultured Maribellus sp. | reverse complement strand
GGGTTGCTAATGGTGAAATTGGCGAAATTGTGGGTGCCAATATAATCAGAAATGGCGGTGCTTTGTGGTATAGAAATCGGAAATCTGAATGGAGCGATTTAGAATATATGTTGCGGAATTGGGTAAATTTCACCTGGCTTTCGGGAGATCATATTACTGAGCAGTTTATACACGAAGTAGATGTGATGAACTGGCACATGAAACAAAATCCTGTAAAAGCAATAGGTTGGGGTGGTCGCCAACGAAGAGTATCCGGCGACCAGTACGACTTCTTTAGTATTGAATATGTTTATGAAAATGGAATGCGGACAAATTGTGCCGCCAGGCAAATTAACGGATGTACTAACCGGAAAGTACAGCAAATAAATGGTACAAATGGGTATGCGGATGCAGCAGGAAAACTTTTTGATTTGCAGGGAAATGAAATTTGGAAATATCCTCATCCTGAGGAAGGAGACAATGAATCGAAATGGAAAGTGACCAATCCGTATGTACAGGAACATATTAATTTGGTTACTGCCATCAGAACCGGAAAACCGCTGAGTGATGCAGAGGCTCAGGTAAATTCGACACTGATTACAATAATGGGCAGGATTTCGGCGTACACCGGGAAAGATATAACCTGGGAAGAAATGTTAAATTCCGATTTATACCTTGGTCCGAAAAAATATGTGTTTGGTCCGGTTCCCGGAATTCCGGAGGAGATTCCGCTGGCTGGGGTTCCAAGTAAAGCAATTTAGTATTAATTGTCATTTTTACTGAAAGGATAAATTTGCTGTTAATTGGCCAATTTATTAGTCATACTTCCTTTGAAATACAAATATGGTTTTTGATTTAGAAATTAATTCTGAGAAAAAATTAAAGGTGTAGCATTCAGTGGATTCATGTGAATACTGAACCTGAAACTTGGAATGTTAAGGGAAGTGAATTGGTCTGTTCCGACCATCCGATTGGAGTGATTCGGTCAGAAAAAAAACATGAAAACTTTTTGATGCACATTGAATAGAGACACATGGACGCGGGTGCGGACTCGGACGCTTTTGTTTGGAGTTATGCTGAACCGGGCGAAAACCGATTGCCTAAAGGTGTGGAGGTTCAAATACTGGAATTGGATTGGGTTAACAACATATTAAAGATGGTGTAAAACCTTCAATTGCGTACGTCCATGGTGAAGTTTTTGGAGTTGGTGGCGTTGAAATAGTTCCCGACAATCCTCGTGGTACGCGCAGCAAATCCAACGAAAACCGTGGCAAAGGGAAAGCGGAGTGGAACACTTACGATGTAGTTTGTATTGATGGAACAATCAAACTTTCAGTCAATGGAAAATTTGTCAATGGTATTAGTAAATCATCACGAAAAAATGGTTACATCTATTTAGAATCTGAAGGTGCAGAAATTCATTTTAGGAATATAAGAGTTATTGAGTTACCATAATTACATGTCGTACAATTTTTATTCCTCCCTTTTGGGGAGGTTAGGAGGGGCTTCTTTTACCAATTAATAGGTTCCGGGTGAATGGTAGTTTCATAACCAAATTCATTTTTTATTGCCAGTTCAATTCTTGTGCAAATTTCGTGCGCTTCGTCCAGAGGCATTTTTGATGGCAATTTAATATGACAACTTAACTCGGAGTGGTGTCCGTAATTGTGAATATGAATGTGATGTAAATGAATGGGTTGAGCGTTCACTTTTTGCGCGGTTTCACGAATAGACATTAATAATTCATTCGAAGGACTTTCTCCAAGAAGTGATGTTATTTCTTTGGACAGAATTTCCCAACTTGCCCAGCCAATCATTAAAGCAACAATTAAACTTAATACGGCATCAGTCCACCAGAATGAACTTCCCAGAGCAATACCAATTAAGATAACTATCGACGAAAGTGCGTCGGTACGGTGATGCCAACCGTCTGCTTTTAGCATGCTTGAACCGGTTTTTTTAGCTGCCCAAAAAGAATATTGAGTCATTCCTTCATTTGCAAGAATAGAAATTATTGTGGCGATCCATGCAAAAGTATTGTAATGCGTTTGTTCTTTATTCCCAAATTTTTCAATTGCACCAATTACAAAATCAAAAGCGACAATAGCAAGCACTACACCAATTATTACCGAGGCAATGTGTTCGGCACGGCCATGCCCGAAAGGATGCTCCTCATCCGCAGGTTTGCGTGAAATCTTTCCGCCAATCAGTACAATTGCCGATGTTATTATGTCGGAAAGAGAATGCCAGGCATCTGCGATCAAAGCCATGGAACCCGTAGAAATTCCTGCCCAGTATTTCAGCCCCGACAAAAAAAGGTTCCCAATTATTGAAAGCCAACCGGCACGAAGAACATATTTTTTCTTTTCTTCCATAAATTTTTTAGAAAAACAAATCTAATGAAATTTTTAAATCTTGTTGAGAAGAAGCCTGGATAGTTCTGGTTTGTAGTTTCTGCCCACTGGAAGCTTTTTCCCTTTGATCTCAACAAAACCCGAACCCACCGACTCAATTTTTGGAATGGAAATAATATAACTTCTGTGTATTTGCAAAAAATGATTTTCGGGTAAGTTATCGGCCAGATTACTGATGCGTTCTTTGGTCACAATTTTTTTCTCAGTAGTAAACGCAATAACATAATCTCCCAAACTTTCAAAATATAGAATATCGCATAAATTTACTTTGTGGTGTTTTTTGTCGGCTTTCAGAAAAATAAAATCGCGTTGTTTCAGCTCTGCATCAGCAATGTTTTGTTGACCGCTTTTTGCTGAATTTTGTTCCAGAAAATTGTTGATTGCTTTTGTAAACCTTTCAAACGAAATGGGTTTTAGCAAATAATCTACTACCTGTAATTCAAAAGCATCAACAGCGTAATCGCGGTAAGCAGTTGTAAATATCACATTTGGTGGGTGTGCCAACGAACGTACAAATTCAACACCGGTAATTTGTGGCATCTGAATGTCACAAAAAAGCAGATCAATATTTTCTTTCGAAAGAATTGGCATCGCCTCGAGTGCATTTCCACATTCCGCAACAATATCAAAATCGGTAAATGCTGAAAGATGATTTTTAATCACTCTGATTGCAATGGGTTCATCGTCGATAATGATGCATTTGTACATTTTTATTTCTCTAATTGGAGCGTTAAATTTACTGAAAAAGTTTCAGATTCGTCATTTATAGAGAGAATGTATTTCCCGGGATACATTAAGTTCAATCGTTTTTTTACATTATTTAGACCAATTCCTTTTGAATCGTTTTCTTCTTTTTCAAGAATAGGGTTTTTTGTGTTTTTAATGTTGAAGATGAGATTGTTTTCAGCAAGAGTTGTTTTAATTTCTACCAAAGCCATTCCCGGATATTTACTAACTCCGTGCTTAAATGCATTTTCAACAAATGGCAAAATTATTAATGGAGCAATGTTAAAATTATTTGTGGTGTCAGGAAAACTAACTTTCAACTTTAGCTTGTCCGAATACCTAATTTTTTCAATTTCAATGTAATTTTTAAGATTATGAATTTCTTCTGAAAGCAGAACCGTTTTTTCGTTGCAGCGGTATAAAATATAATCGAGAATCTCCGAAAGTCGCAAAACCAAATTGGGTGCTTCATCCGATTTTTCGAGCGTCAGACCATACAAATTATTTAATGTGTTGAATAGAAAATGTGGATGAATTTGTGCCTTTAATAGTTTTAATTCGGCTTCCTTTAATTTTAATTCAGTGTTTAGTTTTATTTTTTCCAATTCGTTTTTTTCCTGCTGAATTAAAAAAGCCCGTTTTAGTTGCTTAATTGCAATGGCTAGAAATACAATAAAATTGAGGGAGATAACCTGTAACTCGGGATGCAAAACAGATGGGTCGAGCGATGCCTCTTCGTTTAATACAAAAAGCAAGGCATAAAACACAATCAGAAATGAAAACCACGTCGAAACCAATAAAGTGTAAAAACTAAAAAGAAAGAATCTTCCGTATCGTTTTTTCCAAAGATATTTTGGCACCAAAGTGTAGTTAAAAAAATAGGTAACAAGAATTGCAACGGGTAAAAGACCGATTGAAAAAATAATGGAAACTTCGCGATACTCACTGTTCCAACTAAATAGAACGAAATAAAAAAATGCCACAATTATCCAGAAAACAAAATGATATATTATTCTAATTGTTTTCGATTTCTGAACCCGTTCAAATCTTTTTTGAATTTTATCTGTCATTACTTAAAAGTAGAAAAATAGCATTGATTTTTGTGAATAATAAATTCTATCGACTAAATTCATTAAATTGAAGTTATACAACATTAATTTTGTTTGTTTGGTCGTTTTTTAATTGAAATGTAATTGAGCGTGTAAATTTTGCTATTCAACGATAAAAATCAATAAAATTGAATTCGCCGCTTTAGATTGCAAGCATAAATTTTAAAATCAAAAAAAAAATGGAATTAGACAAAGTAAAAACAGGATTCGGGTACATGTTACAAGCGTACAAAATTGGTGGCCCGTACATGCACATTATTTCATTAATGGGAATTTTAGTGCTCGCAATTGTTGTATGGAAAGTTATTGGGATTGTTACAAAAAAGTCGGTCGATTTAAAATTTGTTGATTTAGTTTTAATGGCAGGTTCAGTTGCCTTAGCTATTGGATTATTATCGCAAATAGTTGGAATTGTTCAGGCACTTGAAGCTATTCGGGCAGTTGCTGATATTTCGCCACAAATAGTTATGGGTGGTGCAATTGTAAGTTTTTATGCACCCATTTGGGGATTTATTGTGTTTATTTTTTCGCTGGTATTTCATTTCGTATTAAAAGAAATTATTAAAGTCAAAATTCATGAATAATTATTGATTGACAGAAAACAAACGAAACGAGCAGGTTAAATTTCCTGCATACAGAAGAATAATTATATGCGAGTTACATATGATACCACAAAAAACAAACAAAGATAATCCGATGAAACAGGTCAGTTCAAAAATGGACTGGCCTATTTTATTTTGTCCGAAACTTTCCCGATAAATTTATTCAACAAAGGAATTTTATTTAGCCTGGAAAAAAGACTGCCTTTTCCGAAATGAAGTAAAATATTTCTGACGTAGATAAAAAGTCCTAAACTGTGTGCGGCAAACAATACTGGATCGAGTCTGTAAAGCGAGTAAGTAAAAATCATTAAGGATCCCACCGTACTTATAATCCAAAAACCAAGCGGCAAAACCGATTCTTTTTTATTCTCGGAATAGAGCCATTGGTAGAAAAAGCGAGATATAAAAACAATTTGAGCCGCAGTACCCCAAATCATCCAAAACACGGACACGTTTTCATTATTAAAAATAGAATTGAAGTTGCCGGAGAAAATCAGCCATGCGAGATAAGCCAACGGTACTAGTAGTGCTAATCCTTTTGCAAACCAATGCATTATTTGCCAGGCTTTTTTTAGCTGTAAGTTGCGAATATAAATGCTGTACACCAGGAATTGACCGATCACAATTGCAAAGTCGTTCCGAAGAATTCCGTATGTCAGCATTAATATCGAGGCGGCTAAACTTATTTGCCAGTATATTATCGGTGAAATAACTTCGCCTTCTTGCTCCGACTTAAACCATTGTGCAACGGTTCGGGTAAAAAAAAGAGCTTGTGCTAAAAAGCCTAAACCTATAATTAAAATATTATTCATTCATTTTTTAAATAGGGGACAAATATAACAAAGCGATTTAATACAGAGATTTGGAGAAGGGATTATAAATCGTTCAATTTTTTAAGCGATTCTTTAGCCGCTTCTTGATGCGCTTCTTTTTTTGATGTGCCTGTTCCTTTGCCTACTAGTTTATTGTTGATTTTAACCACGGCTACAAATTTGGGTTGTTTGGAGTTTTCGCTAGGGTTTTCAGTTGTTTCAAAACTAATCTCTTTTTTGCTTTTCTGGCTCCATTCAATTAACTGGCTTTTGAAATTGGAATCGTTTTGCTCAATTTCATTGAGATTTACAAATTGCGAAAGTATTTTTTTTGTGATAAAGAATTTTGCAGTATTGTAATCTTTGTCAAGATAAATGGCGCCAATTAAAGCTTCCAGTATATCACCATAAATATGGCTTTTTTCAACGGTTTTGGTTGTTTTTGAATTTATATAAACATTCAATCCCATATCGAAAGTAAGATTAGTTAAAAAAGAACGATTAACCAATTTCGAACGTGTTTTGGTTAAAAACCCTTCGTCTTCCTGAGGAAAACGATTGTATAAAAAATCGGCGATAATAGAACCTAAAATGGCATCGCCTAAAAATTCCAACCGTTCGTTATTCACAAAATTCCCCTGCGAATCTACTGTTGATGCAGATTTATGCATAAAAGCAAGATCGTATAATTTTAGATTTTGGGGATAAAAACCAAGAAGGTTTTTTAAAAACAAATAAAACTCCTTTCGATCAGACGAAAAGAGTTTTATTCGTTGTACTATTCTTTTAACCACCGTTTGTTATAGTTTTTTAAATACTACTGTCGCATTGTGGCCACCAAAACCAAATGTATTGCTAATAGCAACATTAACTTTCCTTTCTTTTGCAACATTGAATGTGAAATCCAGTTTGTTGTCAATTTCAGGATCGTCGGTGAAATGGTTAATAGTAGGAGGAATTATGCCCTTATTAATTGCCAAAATACAAGCAAGTCCTTCTGCAGCACCGGCGGCACCAAGCATATGACCTGTCATCGATTTAGTTGAACTAATACTTAATTTATAGGCATGTTCACCAAAAGTCTTGATAATGGCCTTGGGTTCCGCAATGTCGCCTAACGGTGTTGATGTTCCATGTACATTGATGTAATTAACGTCTTCAGGGTTCAATTCTGCATCTTCCAGTGCCCATTTCATAACAAGATTTGCACCACGTCCTTCCGGATCCGGAGCAGTCATATGATACGCATCGGAAGACATTCCACCACCTCCAATTTCTGCATAAATTTTGGCACCTCGTTTTACAGCACTTTCATATTCTTCGAAAATAAAAGCTGCTGAACCTTCTCCCAATACAAAACCATCACGGTCTTTGTCGAACGGGCGTGAGGCTGTTGTAGGATCTTCATTACGGGTCGAGATTGCTCTCATAGAATTAAATCCAGTAATCCCAGCTTCGTTAACTCCTGCTTCAGAACCACCGGTTATCATAATTTTTGCTTTACCCAAACGAATCATGGTAAAAGCGTCAATCATAGCATGTGATGATGATGCACAAGCACTAACGGTTGTGAAACTAGGGCCTCTAAAACCATATTTAATAGAAAGTAATCCACCCGCAATATTGGCAATCATTTTAGGAATAAAAAACGGAGAAAACCTTGGCCTTTCTTCCTTGTAAGCCCGAGCTTCCTCAAAAAAGGTCTGAAGCCCTCCAATTCCAGCGCCCCAAATTACACCGGCTCTGTCGCCATCAACCCGATCGAGGTCGAGTCCGCTATCTTTAATAGCTTGGTCGGTACTGGCAAATGCGAATTGTGTGAACAAATCGTATTTGCGGATCTCTTTACGCTCCATGTATTGAGTTGCATCGAAATTCTTTATTTCGCCCGCAAATTGTGTTTTTTGCATGGAAGCATCGAAATTTGTGATAGGCGCTGCCCCACTTACTCCGTTTATAAGATTTTCCCAATACTCTTCAATGGAGTTTCCCAGAGGATTAACAGTTCCTATACCGGTTATAACTACCCTTTTCAATTCCATAAATGAATGTTCTGAATATAATTACTTAACAGCTGCTTCGATATGAGTAACGGCTTCTCCTACAGTTGAAATTTTTTCTGCTTCATCGTCTGGAATGGCAAGATCAAATTCCTTTTCAAATTCCATTATTAATTCTACTGTATCCAATGAATCGGCTCCTAAATCATTTGTGAAAGATGCTTCATTTGTTACTTCACTTTCGTCAACACCTAATTTATCAACTATTATTGCTTTTACTTTTGCTGCAACGTCAGACATAATTTTAATTTTTTAATTAATACTTAAATTTGTTTTTAAATAATTCCGTGCAAAGTAATACATTTACGGTCTATATTTCAAAATAAAAAATAAAAAAAGATGTTAACCTACCAGTAGAGGTAAGATATAAACCCTTAGATTTGAACGTCATATTCAATTATTCGATAGATTAAGGAATTGTTAAAATGGAAAATAAAAAAATAGCTCTACTTGCTTCTGGTTCGGGTAGTAATGCACAAAATATTATAGAGTATTTTTCTGACAATGAGCATGTTATTGTCGATTCGCTTTGGTCGAATAGGCCAGATTCTTATGCTCTGGAGAGAGCCCGTAATTTTCAGGTGGAAACCTTTGTTTTTAATCGGGAAGAGTTTGCAAACGGCAATTTTGTTGTTGAAAAGTTATTGGAAAGAGGAATTGATTTAATTGTTTTGGCTGGATTTCTATGGCTGGTTCCCTCCAATTTAATTCAGAATTTCAAAATTATTAACATACATCCGGCACTTTTACCCAATTATGGAGGCAAAGGAATGTATGGGATGAAAGTACACGAAGCCGTGGTGGAAAACAAAGAAGTTGAATCAGGAATCTCTATTCATTTTGTAAACGATAAATATGACGAAGGGGAATTAATTTTTCAGGCAAAATGCCCTATTTTGCCTAACGATTCGCCTGAAGATGTTGCAAATAAAATTCATGAATTGGAATACAAATACTTTCCTGAAGTGATCGAAAAAGTTCTTAAAATGACGAATTTAAATCCCTGAATATTATTCAACAGATGTTAATTTAAAAGTGATCGAAGGTTGATTCTCTTAATGCTGGTTAATAAAGTTTACAATTTAACATATCGTGTTAAATAATGTTAAGTTGATAATTCAAGGCATTTCAATAAAGTTATCTTTGTTGCATGAGTCGAAGGATGTTAATAACATTAATCGTTGTAATGGCAGCTGTGCTTGCTGGTTTGATATTTGTTCAAACCAGTATGATTAAATCTGCATCCGATATTCGAGAGGAGCAGTTTAACCGATCGGTAAAAAATGCATTACTTATTGTGTCGACTCAATTAAATCAGATTGAAGAGCGGGAAGCACGTTTGAGCGCAAAGCAGCACAAATCTCCTGTTGGAACAGTTGTATCGGAAGATTTTAATATTTTTCCCCGGAATAGTTTAGGCTCTAGTTCTTTAAGCTTTGGTTTAAGAATTACCGATCAGTCATCGAACCGTTTTATACAGGAAGAATTTAGGATTAATATTTTGGATAGTACTGAAATAGCATCAGACTCACTTGCTTTTAAGCAATTGTTTCAACTTCAGCAGAAAAGCAGGCGAGAACAATGGCTGAGAAATGATTCATGGAAAACTTATAAAATATTCCTTGAAGGCAGGCCAATTGATGAGAGAATAGATTCAACTATTTTAGATCAACTTTTAAAATCGACAATTGTCGATTTAGGAATTAATACTGATTTTAAGTATGCCATAAAAAATGCTAATTTAGGACGTGAAAAGATAGTTTTTGGTGACGTAGATTATGATCCAGGACGACAGAAGGAATTTCCACAACGTCTGTTTCAATACGATTTCGATGGACCCAGACCTAATTATTTAAACGTATATTTTCCCAAAAGAACTGGATATTTATTGAAACAAACCGGGCTGGCAATAATACCCACAATAATACTAACAGCACTTTTAATTGCAATTTTTGTTTATACAATTATGGTCATTTTCAAACAGAAAAAATTGTCGAATATTATAAATGATTTTATCAACAACATGACTCACGAGCTGAAAACCCCAATCTCGACAATTTCGCTTGCCAGCCAAATGTTGCAGGATGGAAGTATTACGAATACGCCAACAATAATTGCTCATGTTTCTAAAGTTATTAGCGAAGAGAGCAAGCGATTGGCATTTCAAGTGGAAAAGGTATTGCAAATGGCAGTATTTAATGAAGGACGTTTAAAATTCAAAATGAAAGAATTTGACGTAAATAAAATGATAAATACAGTTGTTAGTAATTTTGAATTGAAAGTAAAAAGCAAAAATGGTATATTGGGTACAGCTATTTCGGAAGACAGTTTAATTATTAAAGGTGATGAAGTTCATATAACAAATGTAATTTTTAACTTGTTAGATAATGCTGTAAAATACAGCAAAGAGATACCGGAAATTAATGTGTCAACCGAAAAAATAAATGGGAACGTAGTAATTTCCATAAGCGATAATGGAATAGGAATTCCCAAAGAACACCAGGCACAAATTTTTGATAGATTTTACAGAGTACCCACCAGAAACGTACACAATGTTAAAGGTTTCGGGCTTGGACTTAGTTACGTTAAAAAAATTATTGATTCGCACGATGCAAAAATAAAAATTGAAAGTGTGCTAAATAAGGGCACAAAATTTAGTATAATATTCACAGAAATAAATAAATAACCATGGAACAAAAAACAAAATTATTGCTTGCCGAAGACGATGAAAATTTAGGACTATTATTAAGGGAGTATCTAATTGCAAAAGGTTACGATGCTGATTTGTACCCCGATGGTGAGGCTGCCTATAAAGGATTTATGAGAGAGCATTATGACATTTGTATTTTAGATGTAATGATGCCTAAAAAGGATGGATTTACTTTGGCAAAAGACATTCGAATTGTTAATGCAGATATTCCTGTACTATTTCTTACCGCCAAAAATATGAAGGAAGATGTTTTGGAAGGCTTTAAATTAGGAGCCGACGATTACATTACAAAACCGTTTAGTATGGAAGAGTTAATTCTTCGAATTGAAGCTATTTTAAGGCGAACTACTCATGAAAATCAGGCTTCTGCAAATAAAGTTTTTACTCTTGGTAAATTTTCTTTCGACACCCTTAAACAAACGCTATCCGAAGGTGAGAATGTTGTAAAGCTTACTACAAAAGAGTCTGACTTGTTAAAATTACTTTGTCAGAATGCCAATAAAATATTAGAAAGAAATTACGCATTGAAATCGATTTGGATTGATGATAACTACTTTAATGCAAGAAGTATGGACGTGTATATTACGAAGCTTCGTAAGCATTTGAAAGCTGAGGAAACGGTCGAAATTATTAATGTTCATGGGAAGGGGTATAAATTGATTGTTTGATATTTGAATAAATTTGCAACTGGAAATTAGATACAAAAAATGGCTCGAATAAATATTCGAGCCATTTTTATATTCTGCAATTTCTATTTTCTAGTCAAGTTTTAACACAGCTAAAAATGCTTTTTGCGGAACTTCAACATTTCCAATTTGCTTCATTCGTTTTTTACCTTTTTTCTGCTTCTCCAGTAGTTTTCGTTTACGGGTAATATCGCCACCATAACATTTAGCAGTAACATCTTTACGAACCGCTTTTACCGTTTCGCGGGCAATAATTTTTGCACCAATTGCTGCCTGAATGGCAATGTCGAATTGTTGTCTTGGTATAAGTTCTCTTAACTTCTCGCACATTCTACGACCAAAGTTATAAGCATTGTCGAAATGTATTAAAGTGGAAAGTGCATCAACCATTTCGCTATTCAATAAAATATCCAAACGAACCAGTTTAGCAGGTTTGTATCCGCTCATGTGGTAATCGAAAGAGGCATAACCTTTTGAAATGCTTTTCAATTTGTCGTAAAAATCGAATACTATTTCTCCCAGAGGTAAATTAAAAACTAATTCGGCACGTTCCGAAGTCAGGTAGTTTTGACTAATTAAGGTTCCCCTTTTATCGAGACATAAATTCATAACCGGGCCAATAAATTCAGATGCGGTAATTATGTTGGCACGAATATAAGGTTCGTCTATTTGTTCAATTAATGTTGAAACGGGCATCCCCGAAGGATTATACACTTCTTGCGTTGAGCCATTGGTTAAATGCGCCAGGTACGAAACATTTGGTACCGTAGTAATAACATTCATGTCGAACTCGCGATCAAGCCTTTCCTGAATAATTTCCATGTGTAACAGTCCGAGAAAGCCGCAACGGAAACCAAATCCAAGTGCTGCTGATGATTCGGGTTCAAAAGTAAGTGATGCATCATTTAATTGCAATTTGTCCATTGCATTCCGAAGGTCTTCATAATCTTCAGCATCAATTGGATAAATGCCGGCAAAAACCATCGGTTTTACCTCTTCAAAACCATCAATTCTACTTTCGCATGGATTTTGGGCAAGAGTAATTGTGTCGCCAACTTTTACCTCCTTTGCAGTTTTTATTCCAGAAATAATATAACCAACGTCACCGGCAGATAAAATATCGCGAGGCGATAAGCCCAGTTTAAAAACTCCCACCTCCTCAGCATTATAATCTTTCCCGGTAGCCATAAATTGTACCCTGTCTTTTTTTCTCATTTGCCCGTTTACTATTTTGAAATAGGCAATAATTCCCCGGAATGAATTAAAAACCGAATCGAAAATAAGAGCTTGTAGTGGTGCTTCAGGATCGCCCTTTGGAGTGGGCACCTTATTAATTATTTGGTCAAGAATAGTTTCAATTCCCATACCTGTTTTACCGCTGGCATGAATAATGTCTTCGTGGTCACATCCGATTAAATCAATTATTTGCTCTTCTACAGCTTCAGGCATAGCATTATCCAGATCCATTTTATTGAGAATCGGAATAATTTCCAAATCGTTCTCTATGGCCAAATATAAATTAGAAATGGTTTGCGCTTGTATTCCCTGAGTAGCATCAATAATAAGCAAAGCACCTTCGCAGGCTGCAATCGATCGCGAAACTTCGTAAGAAAAATCAACGTGCCCGGGTGTATCAATAAGATTTAGTTTGTATTGTGTGCCTTCATGTAAATAGTCCATTTGAATGGCATGACTTTTTATTGTAATTCCACGTTCCTGTTCCAGTTCCATGTTGTCCAAAACCTGTGCGTGCATATCTCTGGATCCAATCGTGTTAGTGAATTCTAAAAGTCGGTCGGCCAAAGTACTTTTCCCATGGTCGATGTGAGCTATAATACAAAAGTTTCGAATATTGTTCATCTAATTCTTATTATTCAGTCCATAAAAAAATGGACATTTTTAAATTTTCGCAAAGGTATTAAATTTTAAAATCTATTGGAATAGACTGGCATTATCTGTATCGATTTCATGATTTCATAAATTGAGATGATAAGAACCCGGGTGTCTGCTATATATACAAAGATCTTTAGCATCATAAATATTCATTTCTGTTATTAATAATTAAGTTGAATAACAATTAAATTTTATGAAAATTGAGTTAACTCTCAGCGGTTATATGTTTTGGCATAATATTTGTAAATTACTTTGTCACGTAAAAAAAGCAGAAAAAAGAATAATTTTTAAGTTTTTGCGTTTGATAAGATACTTCACAGCAATAGGCTGTATTTTTCATAAGTTTGGTTTAGTTAGTTTAGTTTAAAATCCCGGAGGCAGAGGCCCCGGGATTTGTCATTTATACACCTTTCTTTTTAAAATATTCCAATTGTCCGGTTAGTGCAATATCTCTAACTTTCTCAATTAAAGCTATTCTTTGACCTTCCGTAAGTTTTGAAAACGAGCGTGCAAGTGCAACCTTTTCACGCATAAAAGTTGCATTTTCATTTCCCGAAATTAGAACTGTAACTGGTAGCGACCACACGAAATACATGGCTTCTTTAATGCTCAGGTAATTAGGAATAAGTGGGTCGTTCGATCTCCAGTTGGCCTTCTCTTTTTTAGCGAAAAAACGACCATCGGCCAGCGATTTTATGGCGAGAATTCCCATGTTTCGATCCAGTGCTTTTGGAATTACGTTTTTAATAAAGCTAAAATAGGATTCGTCAAGAACGTTTACAGGCATTAAAGCCGTATCAAAAATATCGCTCTCTTTTGTTTGTTCCAACATTCGGGTGTGAGCAAAAGGATTTTGGTGTCCGGTAAATCCCAGATATTTTACTTTTCCCTGTTCTTTTGCTTTTAAAAGAACCTCTAAAACTCCCTCTCTTATTCTACTGTCAACATCTTCGGGCGTAGTAATAGAATGCACCTGGAACAAATCTATTTGGTCAACTTTTAATCTTCGTAACGAACCTTCCAAATGTTCCTGGACTGTTTTTGCATTTTTACCGGTTGACTTAGTCATCAGGAAAATCAGGTCGCGATATTTTGGTGTTAGAAATTTTCCGTAACGTTCTTCGCTGGTTCCTTTTGAGTAAGATTCTGCTGTATCAAAAAAACGAACTCCGCCTTCCAATGCTGCTTCGATTACTTCCTGCGCATCGCGCTCTGTTGTCCATCCAACATGGTAGCCACCTGTTCCAAGCATGGTTACATATTCTCCGGTTCGACCCAGTTTTCTTTTGGGTAGAACTTCTCCCAAACGATCTGAGTTTGATTTAGCACCAAATGCTACGCTACTTAATGAAAGTCCCGCAGTTGCTCCTGCCAGCGATTTTAGAAATGTTCTTCTATCAGCCATAATTATTTGATTTTTTAAATTACATAACTATATACACCGAATTTAGAAAAAAGTTTGCACTTTTAAAAAATACAACACAAATTGTGTCTTTCTATAATGTAAGCCAATTGAATTAGAAAGTTCAAATTATAGGCTTCGAAAGTTAGAAATTGAAGGAGTCCCAAAGTTAATCGGAATGTTTATTTTTTAGCGAGTAAAACGCTGAAGTTTAATTTAAAATGGTGGATATGATTAAAGTAAAAGAACTTGCAAAAATGATTGACCACTCTATTCTTCATCCAACAATGACAGATGAAGATTTAAAAAGAGAATGCGTGGTAGCGGCTAAATACGATGTGGCATCGGTGTGTGTAAAACCGTATGCAGTAAAACAAGCGGTCGGATTATTGAAAGGAACTGACGTATTAGTTGGTTGTGTGATCGGTTTTCCATCGGGAAATTCTGCCGTTGAAGTAAAAGTTTTTGAAGCTGAAAATGCATGCAATGATGGTGCTGTTGAAATTGACATGGTTGTGAATATTGGTAAGGTTTTACAGGGAGACTGGGGCTATATTGAAAATGAAATAGGATTAGTTACGAATGCTTGTCATAAAAACGGGGCAATTGTAAAAGTGATTTTTGAAACCGATTATGTTTCGAAAAAAGAAGACATTATTAAATTATGCAGGATTTGTACAAAGGTTGGGGCCGACTATGTAAAAACTTCATCAGGATTTGGTTTTGTAAAAGGTGACGATGGAAAATACTCATACACAGGAGCCACAATTGCAAACCTGGAATTGATGAAAAAAACAGTGGGGGAAAATGTTAAAGTAAAAGCCGCCGGGGGTGTTCGTTCTTTGGATGGATTAATTGCAGTTCAAAAAGCAGGCTGCACGCGTTGTGGTGC
The DNA here is from genome assembly GCA_964476535.1 of uncultured Maribellus sp. GTDB lineage: Bacteria > Bacteroidota > Bacteroidia > Bacteroidales > Prolixibacteraceae > Draconibacterium. The sequence continues at coordinate 5,433 of CAYZBC010000062.1, read as the reverse complement.
AACCGCAACTATCTCAATTTTGGAAGATGCAATTAAACGGTTTGGCGTTTAATCAACACCTTCGTAGTTGTAATTATGAATTTATATTCCCTAAAATAGAACCAATTAGAGTAAAAATATTTTTAGATTGACTTTCGAAAGCTGATGCTATTTTTTTTATTATGGAATTTGTTTGCTGTATTTATATGTTTTTACAATTTTTATCGTACAAAAATAAATTGATAGTAAATTTTTAAAAATTAAGTTTTAAATGACATCAAAAGAACGATTTGATTTAACGGTTAATCACAAACAGCCGGAAAGCTTGGTTGTAGATTTTGGAGCAACTTCAGTTTCCGGAATTCATGTTAGTTCAGTTGAAAAGTTGAGGGAATATTATGGATTAAAGAATAGACCAGTTAGAGTAGTTGATCCTTATCAAATGCTTGGCGAGGTTGATATTGAACTAGTCGAAATAATGGGAGTTGACGTCGTTCCGGCAAAAGGAAAAAAGAATGGGTTTGGATTTCATAACCACGAACCGTTTAAAGAATACATTACACCTTGGGGGCAGAAAGTATTGGTTCCCGAAGCGTTTAATACTACAAATGCTGAGAATGGTGATGTTTTAATTTATCCGGAAGGCGATACTTCGGCAACTCCATCGGGTAGAATGCCGCG
>CAYZBC010000062.1:0-4673 GCA_964476535.1 uncultured Maribellus sp. | reverse complement strand
TTTTAATTTATCCGGAAGGCGATACTTCGGCAACTCCATCGGGTAGAATGCCGCGAACCAGTTACTTTTTTGATGCGATTATCAGACAAAAACCCATTGTTGAAGACGAGTTAAATCCAAAAGATAATCTCGAAGAATATGGTCTGGTTTCAGACGATGATTTGGAATACTGGAAAGTTACTACCCAAAAAGCCCGCGCCACGGGGAAGGCTGTTGTTGCCGGACTCGGGGGAACTGCATTGGGCGATATTGCGCATGTTCCGGGAATAAAACTTAAAAATCCAAAAGGTATCCGCGACATCACCGAATGGTACATGAGTATTCTGATGAGGCCGGATTATATCCGTGAAATTTTTGATCGCCAGTCGGAAATAGCCCTGGAAAATTTCAGTCGTTTGTACAAAGTTATTGGCGATAATGTAGATGCCGTTTTTATCTGTGGAACTGATTTTGGTACGCAGGATTCAACTTTTTGTGCGCCCGAACAATTCGATGATTTGTGGTTGCCGTATTACCGCAGAATCAACGATTGGGTGCACGCCAATACCAACTGGAAAACTTTCAAACATTCTTGTGGCGCGGTTGAATCGTTTATGCCGCATTTTATCGAAGCCGGTTTCGATATTATCAACCCTGTACAAATAAATGCAAAAGGAATGGACCCAGTTCATTTAAAAAAGACTTATGGAAAAGATCTTGTGTTTTGGGGAGGTGGTATCGATACTCAGGTAACTTTACCTTATGCAACACCCGAAAAAGTGCGTGAAGAAGTACTTCGCCTGTGTGATGTTTTTGCCAAAGATGGTGGCTTTGTTTTTAACACAGTTCACAATATTCAAGCAAACGTTCCGGTTGAAAATATCGTAGCAATTGTTGATGCCATTAAGGAATTTAACGGAAAAATTTAACAGTCAGAACAATAAAACTAAACTTATGATGGACATAGCAATAGGAGTTGATTTAGGGGGCACAAGAATAAAAGCAGTTGCAATTAACCAGGAAGGCAAGTTATTATATGAACACAACCAACCAACCAACGATGGGGATGATAAGGTATGGAAAAATGCTGTTAAAACTGCAGTTGGAGAACTGCAAAATCGTTTGGAAATAAAGAATGTGGTGATTGGCATATCTGCTCCTGGTTTGCCCAATTCAACAAATTCTGCAATTGCGTTTATGCCCGGAAGGATGCAGGGCTTGGAAAATTTTGATTGGTCGGGTTTTTTAGAAACGAAAATATTTGTATTAAACGATGCCATTTCTGCAATAATGGCCGAGGCACGATATGGAGCTGCAAAAAACAAAAAAAATGTGGTGATGTTAACACTGGGAACCGGCGTTGGCGGTGCAATTTTAATCGATGGCAAACCCTATCAGGGCTCCTTCAATAAAGCCGGTCACATCGGTCATATGGTTGTCGATAGTAACGGTGAGCCTGATATTATTGGTATTCCTGGAAGTTTGGAGGATGCGATAGGAAATTGTACCATCGAAAAAAGAAGTTTTGGGAAATTTAGTTCAACACACGATTTACTGATTGCTTATAAAAACGGGAATGATTTTGCATCCGAAATTTGGCTTGCTTCAGTAAAAAAATTAGCCATCGCTTTAGCAAGTTTAACGAATATTCTTTCGCCCGAGATGATTATTCTGGGAGGTGGAATTACAGAGGCGGGGACAGATCTTTTTGAACCTCTGGAAAGATTAATGGGAAAGTACGAGTGGCGGACTGGTGGCAATAAAACGGAAATTGTAAAAGCAGGATATGGTGAATTGTCTGGAGCAGTAGGAGCCGCTTGCTTTGCCAGGGAAGCGAATATTTTACAGTGCCAATAATCGAATCACAATAAAACAGAAACTAAGAAAATCTTAAACTAAAATAAATCGACATGAGCAAAAAAGAATCAAAACAGAATTCGATTTCGCGAAGAAATTTTATTGGAATAACGGCTACAACAGGTGCGGCATTCACCATTTTACCAAGTTTCGTTGTAAGCGGGCTTGGACATAAAGCACCCAGTGATAAATTGAATATTGCCGGGATTGGTATTGGAGGGAAAGGAGCCGTTAACATTGCCACTATGTCAACTGAAAATATTGTAGCCTTGTGCGATGTTGACTGGGATTATTCAAAAAACACTTTTGCAAAATATCCCAGCACAAAAAAGTACTGGGACTATCGGAAAATGTTCGACGAAATGGGGAAAGATATTGATGCAGTGATGATTGCAACTGCCGATCATACACATGCAATAATTGCTGCCGATGCTATGGTTTTGGGCAAACATGTATTTTGCCAGAAGCCATTAACACATTCGGTTTATGAGTCCAGGTTATTAACTCAACTGGCGCAAAAATACAAAGTAGCCACGCAGATGGGACATCAGGGGAGTTCTTCCCCCGAGGTTCGAACCATAAGAGAATGGATTGCCAATGGCGAGATTGGCGAGGTGACCGAAGCTCATGCCTGGACCAATCGCCCGTTGTGGCCACAGGGCTTGACACGACCAGCTGAAGAAATGGAAATACCTGATACACTAAACTGGGATTTGTTCATCGGGCCAGCCAAAATGCGGCCTTATAACAGAGCTTATCATCCGTGGGATTGGCGCGGTTGGTGGGATTTTGGAACCGGAGCTTTGGGTGATATGGCTTGTCATATTCTCGACCCTATTTATTCAGGATTAGAATTGGGTTATCCGACGGAAGTGGAAGGATCTTCAACAGCAATTAATACAGATGGGGCTCCTCAGGCTCAAATCGTTGAATATACCTTTCCCCAAAGAAAATCGAGTAAGAATAAAAAACTACCTGAGGTAAAAGTTACCTGGTACGATGGGGGTTTAATGCCTCGCCGACCAAAGGAATTAGCTGATGGAGTTCCGTTAATGGAAGACGATATGGGGGCTTGTTTAATTGTGGGAACAAAAGATAAACTAATGTGTAATCTTGCAGGGATAAAACCCAGATTGTTATCGGGAAGAGTTCCAAAAGTTGCAGAAACTTTACGCAGGATTCCTGGTTACAAAGTTGGTGGAATTGATGATGTTCCACATGCTCAGGATTGGATTCGGGCCTGCAAAGAATCTCTTGAAAGTAGAATTCAGTCAACTGCAAACTTCGATTATGCGGGACCGTTTAATGAAATGGTGGTAATGGGTGTTTTAGCGGTGCGTTTGCAAGCACTTAACCGGGTGCTTAAATGGGACGGTGAAAATATGCGCTTTACAAATATCTCAGATACCGATGAACTGCCGGTAACAACTGTAGGTGAGTACACGGTGAAAGACGGACATCCTTCTTTTGGAACCAAAACAGAAAGATTAAATGCTAAAAAAACTGTCGAAGAATTTATTAAACACAATTATAGAAATGGTTGGAATTTGCCAACTGTGTAACAATACCGAGAATTTGATGGAAAAATACTTCCACTACGCTCAGTCTGATAGTCACTCTGAGCGTAGTTGAAGAGTGTGAATTTGAAGCTTTTATCGAATATTTTTCCAAACTAAACAAAATTGAATGTATAAGAATAAAACTTTAAAAATGAAAAAATACAATCTATTTACGATTGTTGTGCTGATTCTGGTTGTCTCATGCAATTCAGCAACAAAAAATAGCGAAAAAACAGCAGCAAAATCTGATGTTGTTGAAGAGAACGCTTTAACAGCCCCGGAAAAAAACGATGGCTGGCAATTATTGTTCGATAATGAACTATCGAATGTGATCGATGAAAAAGGTGTTTGGTATTACGAGGGAGATGTATTAACCTCCTCGGAAGACGCATGTATTTTTACTAAGGTTGAGTATGAAAATTTTATTATTGACCTTGAATTTAAAAATGAAAAAGGAACCAATAGTGGGGTTATCATCTATTGCACCGATCGGCAGAATTGGATTCCGAATTCAGTAGAGATACAAATTGGTGATGACTATTATTTCAAAGACAAAGGTTGGTTTCCCAATTGGATGTGTGGTGGTGTTTTTGGGCACTTAGCTCCTTCTTCAACATTAGTAAAAAAGGCAGGAGAATGGAATCACATGAACATTCACTGTGAGGGCCAGCGTATTATAGTAAAACTAAATGGAGTAATTTCGGCTGACATGGATATGAGCAAATGGTTCGATGGTACAAAAAATCCAGATGGATCTGATATTCCTTCATGGTTACCAACTCCATTTGCGGAGCTACCTACAAAAGGATTTATCGGACTTCAGGGAAAACATGGTGAAGCGAATATCTATTTCCGGAATGTGAAAATAGTTGAGCTATAAACGTATTCCTGATGTAAAACTTTACCTCAATTTAAATTGGCTTTAACGGGCAAAATTTAATCCAATTTCTTTTCCGAAAGAATACAAAAAATAATATTGTTTAATTCATCTTCCCGATTCATCCAAGTGAATTTGAAGATGAGTAGTGAATCGCTACGGAAATCAATGGGGTATTAGCAGTAGAAAAGCTCGACTTCATGTTGTGAATTGTGTGCTATACAAAGTTTTGGTTTTTAGTCGTCGTCATCTGTACCACTGTATTTCACCGGGTACGGTTTGTTATTGCTTGTTGCGTTCCAAATAATCCGGTTAAAAAGAGCATCATTGCCAGAGTCAATTTTATCGAATTGAGGGTCTAGGCTTTTCTTTGCAAAATGAAGTGCTGTCCCTTTTAATTC
>CAYZBC010000061.1:0-20947 GCA_964476535.1 uncultured Maribellus sp. | reverse complement strand
GTATTAATCATGTGGCCTGGTTCTCCAATCCATTGCATACCACCATTTAAACCACCACCTTCGGGGTAAGCTTGTGTGGGAAGTTCAAGTGCAGCATGGGGAGTATCGTAAGCGAGATATACAAAAAACGGTTTATTTTTATCTTCGCCCTTTTTTTGCTCTACAATCCATCTTTTCGCAGCTGCTGTCCATAAATCACCAGTGTAACATTTATCTAAATTATCGGTTACTCCTATATAATTCTCATACACTTCTTTTCTTCCCCTATATATTCCTTCTTTTGGATAATGTTCATGCCCGTCAGAATGCCGTATATAGCCACAATAATAATCAAATCCACGCTTATTGGGATGTGCCGGCCAGTTTGGAACATCTTCTGTTCGCCCCTGTGTTCCCCACTTTCCAAATGCAGCAGTGCTGTATCCGGCTGTTTTAAGAACAGTTGCCAAAGTATGATTATCTGCCAGCGCTTTATCAAATTGAGTATCGCGCACATTCGCATGCCCTTGACTACGTCCTGACAATAATGAACCACGTGAAGGTGCACAAATAGGTGCAGCACAATACTGATCCAGCAACTGAACTCCTTCGCTGGCCAATTTGTCTAATTCAGGTGTAAAAGTAGCTGCTTTACCTTCTTCTTTTGCACGCTGGTTTTGAAAGAAAACGCCCAAATCGCCATAGCCCAAATCATCAGTAAGAATAAAGATAATGTTAGGTTTCTCTTGTGTCCAGGCTACATTTAGTGCTAATAGAAACAATATCGTTGTGAAAATAGTTTTTGGTTGCATCGCATTTATTTTGACTGTTGTTCTTTGTACATTTTCACATATTTATGAAACCCAATTTCCTTGCCATTCAGCATTTTCAGATAATCAAGAGTGTGTTCGTATTTTACCCAGTTGAGAATATTTACAGCAGCTGGAAAACCCGGGTGAAAAGTTTTATCGGCTGAAGTATTTTCGATTTCAATTTTTTTGCAGTCGGCCCGCATTTTTTCCAGAATTGATTTAAATTCCGGATTATCCGCCAGGTTATTGGTTTCGTACGGATCAATTTCTAAATCGTATAACTCTTCTATCGGTTTTGAATTCGAAAAGAAATAGGCTTGGGTTTCATTTAATTTCCCTTCGAATTTTAATTTGCGCATGGCATGAACTGCAGGACGGTAAAATTCAAGGTACGCATGGTGCGCATCCCAGGGAACTTCGGGCATATCATTACGAACATATTTGTATTTAGCAGAACTGAGACTCCTCGATTTTTCCATCACTTCATCCCATAAATCACGTGCAGAATAAACATATTCACGCTCAAAATTTTTCTTCATGAACGATTTTCCAGTCATGTATTTTGGAATTTCAATTCCTGCAAAATCAAGAATCGTGGCAGTTATATCGGTTGTGCTAACCACATCTTCCCGAACCTGATTTTTCTTTATTCCTTCGGGCCAGTTTACGATAAGTGGAACATGCAGACCCGGATCAAACAAGTACCCTTTACCGCGTATATTACATCTTCCGTTATCGCCAATAAAAATAATGATTGTATTTTCATACATTCCTTTGTCTTTCAATTCCTGAATAATCATTCCAACCTCATCGTCCATGTATTCCATTTGATCGAGGTATTTTGCCCAGTCGAGTCGCACAACCGGATCGTCAGCCATGTAGGGAGGCATGACCACATCGTCTGGGTTTACGCGGTGTTTTGATTGCGCCCGAACATCGTCCCACCAATCTCCACGGTGAGTTACCACCAATTGAATTTGGGCAAAGAAAGGTTGGTCAGCTGGTGTAAAAGTGTCGTATTTATCAAAAAGACCAAAATTTTGTGTCCCGTCCCATTCTCCAATCGCTTTACTTTTAAAATTGACATCTGTTTTTCTTCCCTTTCCCATCACACTGTGGTTTCCGAGAACACAAGTGTAACCTGCTTTTCGCAAATGATAAGTAAAGGGCTGAACATCAGGCGTGAGTGGAACATCGCGGTTACTGCGGTGATGTTGGGCATTGATTTTATTTTGCATCACTCCGGTCATCATCGCCGAACGGCTGGGCGAACAGATGGGATTGGTGCAAAATGCTTTTGTAAATTTTATTCCAGTTTCTGCCAGTTTGTTCAGGTTGGGTGTTTTAACCGCCGGCATTCCGTAACATTCAATATCGGGGCCAATGTCTTCGGCCATTAACCAAATGATGTTGGGTTTTTCTTGTGCTCTTGCAGAAAGGAAAATCATTCCCAAAATAAACAGACCTGTGATTTTTTTTATGGAAAAGTTCATATTGTAATTGTTTTAATAATGACGAATTTCAGAAAGGTTTTACATACTGGTTTTAATGGTAATTTCATTGGTTTGTAAGCCATCGCTTGTTGCTTTCAAAATAAAATCAGCTGATTTATTCTACAAATTGCAACAAACCAAACCGATTAGGTTGATGGACTCCTTTCCCGATATCATAAATAGGGAATATTGTGTATGTAGAACGCCGATTTCCTGCAGAATCATTCCGATCTTGCCGAACCGCCAAAAAAGCCCATTTGTTCCCACTTTTTACAGGACAAAAGGTATCGATACCTTTAAAAGTAATTAATGGAATGGACATTTCCATGCGCCATCCCTGATCAATATCTGAATTGTCATTGACTGTTCCTCTTACAGTAACTTCTACTTTAAAATCAGGATTGAAAGCTTTAATCAACCCGTTATTGCCCTTATAAAAATTATTGAAAAATATAAAATCGTTAGATGCCTTGTAGAGATTGATTTCAAAACCCAAATGCATGTTCAGGCTATCCGGAACAGGGATGAGAAAAATTTCGGCACAATCATCATAGAAAGGTTCTCCGTCCCTGTTTTTTTCCCGGGCTGTAATAAATTGATCATTGCAATCAAAAAAGACATACAAATTTTCGTTGTCCCAAAGCATTCGAAATACCGTTTCCTGCTGATCGTCAGGCTTGTCTATTCGGTAATAATAATTTAGCTTGCGAGCTTCTGTCTTTTCCCAGGCTTTTTCGTTCATCTTACCATCAATGACAATCGGATCGGTTGTTTTGGAAACTTTAAAAATGGCTTGCTCTCCCAACGAAAGGTATTTCTCTGATTGTGCAAAAAGATTGGAACAAAAAACAAAAAATATAAAACATGAAGTTACAGAACTTCTGAAAACTAACTTTTTCGATAATGGCGTTATTTGCATTTTTATTTGGTTTTTAAGTTTGATAATCCAACATTCGTCATTCATATTTTTAACGATTCAGGAACCAAACGTAATTAGAGCATGCGCGATTTGGTTGACAAATCGTTATTATCATTCCACCTGTTGTTGCCTGAATTTTTTTAACTCTCTCGAATTTGTAACTCGAAATGGTCGATCATGAAACAAATCATCATGCATCATCAAATTAATCGTGTCCCATTCAGCTCCTTCTGTCCATAAAGGTTTAATCATATTCTATTCCCATTTTTCCAGCGCATTTTTCATTTTATTGAACTGAATGGTATCTAAATATTGTAGGTCGTGCGTTTCACCCAAATCATTTTGCAGGTTATATAAGCGGTAACCAAGGTTATCTACCCTGATTAGCTCATAACTTCCATCGCGCACTGCAGCATCATTGTCCTTCCTCCAAAATAGCCCATCATACGGACTTCCACTTTTAAGCTCTTGCAAATAAGGCAGCAATGATGTTCCGTCTAAAGGTTTGCCCGTGGGTTGCTGAATATTAGCAGCATCAAGTGCCGTAGCAAAAATATCGAACGATGAAACCAGCCCGTTAAATTGGCGCGATCCTTTAATTTTTCCATTCCATGAAACAACAAACGGCACACGTTTCCCACCTTCAAATTCTTTTCCTTTGACTCCTTTTAGTGGATAGTTAGATGAAGTATTGTGTGTGGTTGGTCCTCCATTATCGCTGAGGAAAAAGATAAGTGTGTTCTCCAATAAATTGTCCTTTTTCAATTCATCCAGCACATTTCCAATGGAGCGATCCATGGCCCAGGTCATTGCAGCTAGCATTTGCCTTGGATGGCCTTCAAATCTTTTAAGATCTGCCTCAGTTGCTTCCATTGGAGTATGAACCGCATTGTAGGCCAAATAAATAAAGAATGGGTTTTCCTTATTTTTCCGGATAAAGTCAACCGTTTTATCGCCAAGCACATCGGTCAGATAACCATCAAAAGTAGTATAAGTTCCATTTTCCTGCATGGCACAGTCTTCGGCTTTGTCAGCCTTTGCGTTCGAAAAATAGTTACGAGCTCCACCCAGAAAACCATAGAAATAATCGAACCCCCTTTTGTTTGGGTGAAAAGAAGGTGCACTACCCAGGTGCCATTTACCAAAAGCAGCAGTAGTATAACCGTTTCGTTTTAATACCGAGGCTAAAGTGGTTTCGGTAGTGTCCATCCCATCAAGACCGGTTGGACCATTACATTCATGACCAAACCGTTGCTGATAGCGTCCTGACATAAGACCTGCCCTTGAAGGGCTGCAAACGGTTGAAGTAACATGAGCATCGGCAAACCGAACACCATTTATTGCCAGCTGGTCAAGGTTTAGTGTCTTAATATCGGGACTTCCCATAAAGCCGAAATCGTTATAACCCGCATCGTCAGCCAGTATAATAATAATGTTCGGTTTCTTTGAAGTCGTTTTTTCACCGAATCTGAATGAAAATATTGCAAGTGCAGAAATCACTATGACAACACCTATAAATTTTGAATATTTCTTCATGTTCATTCCTTTCAATAATTTAATGATGCTGTTATTCCACTTTCAACAACAAAATATTTGGACTACCTTTTTGTGTTGTTCGTAATTCAATAAAATTTGCTCCAACTTCCAATTTTTGTTTTGTCGAAACTTCTTTCCAATCGGAATTACTTGAACTGCTTACTTCGAATTCAATACGAGCAACTTTTTTATTGTTTATATAAAGTTCCATTGGGTTTGATGCTTTTACATCTTTGACTGCATACCTTATGGTTAAAACATATTCTCCGGCAGCACCGTCATTTTCCTGATACCAGCTAACTGTTCCATCTTTTTCATAAAAATTGAGATACTTGAGGCCGTTGAAGGACTCGACTCTGGCTCCAGAATAATTGGCATCGACAGCTTTCATTCCTTTTAAATTCTCATCCGCTGCTTCGTCTTCTTCTGTACCCCAAAATAATCCTAAATCGCTATCAAATTTTTCCTCCATTTTTAGAATTACTTCCTTTTTTCGAACAACAATAGCTTTAACGGTTGTACCAAGGTCAACGGAAAAAGGATTCTTGTATTCCGGGCTTTTCAGGTCTGGTTCTGTTCTGTCGAGTGTATAATATATTTGCAAAGGTTCTTCAGCAAAATCACCCCTGACCACCAGCGACTCGGTGTCAATAGACACAAGATTGGAGTGGATGAGTTGTTTCTCACCTAAGATGGCTCCTGCTATTAGTCTAACCGGTTCTGAGGTTTTGTTCAACTCTAAAAATGCCCTGGTAAGTCCCATAAAGGCCTTTTTTGAATTAAGGCCTACGTTTTTTGTGGTATCCACCGGGTCCCCATTTTCAAGTGATAAAATCCGGACAGGGCCATCGAAATGATAATATACTTTGTTTTCACCAAAAGGATAAAATACATTTTTAGAATCGGTAATTGCTGCTGTTACAATTGAAATGTTGTCTTCTTCAGTGTCTATATAATTTGTCTCTTTTTTAAGTTGAAGTTTGGCAGGACTTCCGGCAGTTATTTGAATGGCATGAACAGTTTCAATTCCATTTACATATCCCTTTGCTTCCAAAATGCCCGGCACCCAAGGCACCAGCCATTCGCACTGCATTTCATCCCAGATTGTCCCCGGCCTGTCCTTGCCTAACGATTTTCCATTAATAAACAACTCCACTTCATCGCAATTGGAATATACCCAAACGGGAACTTTGGTGCCGGCTTTTAATTCCGGGTGTGTCCAGTGAGGCAGAATGTGAATCATTGGTTTTTCTGTCCACTGACTTTGATAAAAGTAAAACAGGTCTTTTTCGAAACCGGCAACATCCAGTGCTCCGCCCATAAAAAGTCGGAATGGCCAGCCTCCATGATAACCAGTTTCTCCGTAATAGTCGAAACCCGTCCATCGAAAGTGACCGCTATACCAGGGAAAGTCACGCATTAATTCCCAGTTTTTACGTGCCGAGATTCGGACCATACCATTATCGTATGATGAAATGAAGTGTTGCTTACTGTTGGTCCAATTTTCTTTTGGCGCCCATTCGTAATGAAAAACTTCTTTTTCAGTAAGGTCTGGCAATTCAAAGGGTTGTTGTCTTTTATTGGGGTAACCATCGCGGTACCATGTCTTTGTGCGATAATAACCCCGCGTTTGCCAAGTATGAGGTGCTTCGGTAGCTACAATAGGTTTATCAGGTAATTTGCTTGCATAAAAGCCTTGTCTTTCACTATGCCCATTTATACCGTAAACATCCATAAATTCAGATGCGCTGTGACCAGAAGTAACCTGCCTTGTAGAATCCAGTGTATGGCACAATGCTACCAGGTCTTCCGCGACTGCGACTTCGCCCCTGGTTTCGTTTCCTAAACTGTAAACAAATACCGATGGATGGTTTCTGTCTCTGGTAATCCACTCTGTGACGTCTGTTTTCCACCATTCATCAAAAGCCTGAGCACCGTAATCTTTTTCAGCTTTTCTTCCCCAGCCATCGAAAATTTCGTCCATCACCAATAAACCCATTTCATCGCATAAATCATAAAACATAGGTGGAACAGGGTTATGTGCCGTTCTAATGGCATTTACACCCATCTCTTTTAAAAGGCTTAATTTCCACTTTAACAGGGGTTTGGTCCAGGCACCGCCAACAGGACCACCTTCGTAATGTTCGCAAACTCCTAAAAGTTTGGTAACCTTACCGTTTAACCAAAAACCCGATTCTGTTTTCCAGTCAATAGAACGAATTCCTACTGTAGTTTTCACTTCATCCAATACTTGCTTTTTTAGCAAGAGCCTGCTCTCCACTGTGTATAAATAAGGAGAATCTGGACTCCATAATTCAGGATTATTAAGTTCCAGAGTTTGGTTTATTTTTGCGGTTTGTTTTGAATTCCAGTCCACTTTCTGACTTGTAGTTTCAATCAATTCCCCGCTGGAATTAAGTATTGAAGTTTCAATAATTACGCCTAACTTTGAATTAGTTCGGTTTTCAAGTGTGGTTTCAATTTTTAGGTTCGCGTGCGCTGAATCAACTTTGGATTGAATTACATAAACTCCTTTAGGCACAATAAATTGCTGATTGGTTACTATTAAGCGTACAGGAGCATAAATTCCACATGGATGGTACCAACGAGCAGACGGTTCTTGCGAATTATCAACACGGATCGCAATAGTGTTTTTTCTCGGTTTTAAAAATTCTGAAAGTTCATAGCGAAACGAAATATATCCGTACGGACGTTTACCCAGATAATGCCCGTTAATCCAGACTTCGCTGTTCATGTAAACGCCATCAAACTCAATCAAAATTCTCTTTTTGTCCCATTCAGCAGGTACATCAAAAACCTTTCGATACCAACCTATACCTCCATCAAAGTATCCGCCTTTGTCTGATTGTGCCCCATTTTTCGAAACACCTTTTTCAAATGCCCAGTCGTGGGGAACATCTAATTTTTTCCAGTTGGAATCATCCCATCCTGGTTGGAAAGCTTCCGACTCGTCTTGCAACAGAAATTTCCAGTTCGCATTAAAGTTTACTTCCAACCGTTGAGCAAGAATTGTATGAGGAGCAAAAATACCTAAAAGGCAAACTGTAATTATGATATATTTCTTCATTGTATTCTATTTATAATAATTTACACAAATACTGATGTTCATAGCTTGACAAACTTTTGGGGATGACCCCTAATTCTCCATTTCTAATTTTGGCTCCAACATATTTGACCACTTCTTATTCATATTTTCTAACAAAACTTATCCTAGAATTTCAGTTGCCAAATTTATTGTTTCACCTATTTTATTTTCTTACTTAAAAACCTGGCTGGCAAACAAAGCACATTGGAATTATTATGTTTTCTGGCAAGTTCAGCAATATCCGAATTCCAGGAAATTGCGGCCCTTACATTCTTGTGCCTGTTAGCAGAAATTGCCACTCCTTGTCCACTTCCACAAATAAGAATACCCAGGTCAGAATTTGAGCCGGTTACGGAATTTGCAACTAAGTGAGCAATATCCGGATAGTCAACTGAGGCTTCACTATCTGTTCCATAATTGGTTACGGCATGTCCATTCTCATGTAAAATCTGGCATATTTTGTGTTTCAGTTTCACTCCGATGTGGTCGTTTCCAATGGCAATTTTTTTCTTCATTAGGCTAAAATTGATTTCACTTCAAAACAATTTCCCTTTACAACTGGCCTTATTGACCAGCGTAAATAATTAAAATAATTCCTGCCACAAACAATCCAAACATAATGGCAAGTAAGGAATTGGTGCTTTTTGTAGAACCTTTAAATTCTTTCCAGATAAAAACGCCCCATAGTGCAGCTACAAGCGTTGCGCCTTGTCCAAGTCCGTAAGAAATTGCAGCTCCGGCTTTTCCTGCGGCAATAAGGTTTAATGAGTTTCCTATTCCCCAGATTATACCGCCAAAAACACCAACCATATGAATTTTAAGGTTTCCACTAAAATAAGCCTTGTAGTTGGTAGGTTCGCCACTGATTGGCTTTTTCATTAAGATGGAGTTGAATAAAAAATTACTGACAAAAATTCCCAATGCAAAAATTACAACAGCTGTGTATGGAGTCATTTTACCAGCTGCCGGGCTTACAAAATTATCGAGATCCATTGATGCGGCGATAAACCGATAAAAGAACGACATTAACACACCGGCAAAAATAGAAATCATTATTCCCTTCGAAGATACTTTTTGATTTCCACCTGATGTTTTTTTATAAGCTATCGCGTTCAGAATAATGGCCACTGCAATAAGAGCAACTCCCAGGAATAAATATACCGGATCGCCTTTTTGTGAGCCTATGTAATTGATGATTACACCTAAAACAAGTGCAAGACCTATACCTACCGGGAAGGCCACAGCCATTCCTGCAATAGCAATTGCTGTTGAGAGTAAGATATTGGCAGCATTAAAAATAATACCCCCCAGAAAAGCACTTCCAATATTTTGCATGTCGGCCTGTGCCAGGTCATTCATAAAACCACGGCCACCTTCGCCCATACTTCCAATAGTAAAAGCGGATATTAGCGACAACAACAAGACTCCGATAACATAGTCCCAATAAAATAATTCGTAACGCCATGTTTTTCCTGCTAATTTCTGGGTGTTTCCCCATGAGCCCCAGCAAAGCATCGTAATTACACAAAAAATAATTGCCAACGAGTAACTATTTACGATAAACATATTGATTGATTTAAGTTGATAAATATTGTTTTAGTTGATTTTATGATTAGAATTGACTTCATTTTCCTTTAAAAAATCGAGCACCTCTTTTTCAGTTGGCACCGAAGGTTGAGCTCCCATGCGTGTGACACAAAGAGCGGATGCAGCCGAAGCAAATGTTAGTACATCATCCCAATTCTCTCTTTTGCTAAGGCGGGCTGCCAAGGCACCACAGAAAGTATCGCCTGCAGCAGTGGTGTCAAGAGCATCAACTACGAAAGCTTTTTTGCTAATTTCTATTTGCTCGTTTTTTAGCAAACACCCTTGTTTCCCAAGCGTAAGCAAAACTGTAGATGCTCCCATTGTAATTAGTTTTGCAATCACAGTTTCCTTGCCAATAGCTTCAATCTTTTCTCCTGAAATGGTTTCTGCTTCTGTTTCGTTAACAACCAGGATATCTACATTTTTTAATATCTCTTCATCTAATTCCCGGGCTGGAGCAACATTCAGAATGACTTTCTTCTTGTGCTTTTTAGCCAGGGAACAAACTGTTTTAACCGTATCATAGGGAACCTCCATTTGAAGCACCACTATTTCAGCATTGGCAATATTATCCTCTACCTTTACAATATAATCTGATGTTAGCATGTTATTTGCTCCCGGCGTAATTACAATGCAGTTTTCACCTTTTTCATCCACCCAAATCATTGCAGTACCCGATGAAACACCCTTTAAGATTAGTGAAGAGGAAACATCCAGTCCTTCTTCTTTGTAATACTGCAATGTATTCTGTCCGTTGGCATCGTCACCCAGGCAGGTTATAAAACTCACTTCTCCACCCAATCGATGTGCCGCAATAGCCTGATTAGCTCCTTTGCCACCCATGGCTTGCATGTATGCAATTCCTTCTATGGTTTCACCGGCTTCCGGAAAGCGTTTAACTTTTACAATTAAGTCGGTATTGGAACTTCCAATAACTAAAATTTTATGCATAATAATTTATTGATTCCTTCCACATTTTCCAGTTACTCTCTCAACTAAAGCATTCAGCGTATATTCAATATTTGATTCATCAATTTTTAAATAGTAGTGCATACCATTTTTATCAGGAGTAAAATTGCTATTCCCTTCATTATCAATAGAAATTATTCCTCGAGGTGATAAATCAAAATATTTTTTTTCTGGTTCTACTGCGAATAATACCGATGTTAAGTCCCAAGTTGGACGGTCATAGGGCATTTTCCCCCATGATTTATAAGATATGCACAATGGATTTTTTTCGGGTGCTTTGAAATCTTCTAAAATACTTTTATGTGGATACAATAATTTTCTGCCAATTTCCCCACCACTGGCAATAATAGGTGAGGGACATTTGGAAAATACAATTTGCGCTGCTTGCAAATCATTTATAATGTTCCACTCAGGAGATGACTCAACACCATAATTGCCCCCCATTACTGATATAAGTTTTACTTTTGACTCAATGAGTTCAATACCACTTAACGGACTATGCTCGTCAGCATCAGATTCTATTAAACGAGCAATATTTGTCTGGACGCCAACAACAATAATAATGACTGATTTATCCGGTTGTTCAGATAGCAATTGACGTAATAATTTATATCCATCAGGGATACTATCACTTATAGACCGTTGGGGTTGTAATATCTTCTCTCCATCAACAATTGCATCCAAGGTCTGTTTTAGGTATTTCCCATTTTTTTTCAGATTCATCCCATTATGAGCATAACCTAACGGAAAATCTAAGTTATTATAACGACAATAGCCATCAACATAATCAATGACATATGAATTCGATTTGCTTAAAGTTATTCCCAATAAATTAATTTTACCTTGCTTATGGTAATTTAAAAGCATTTGTAAAGCAAGAACATCGTCAATATCATTTCCAATATCAGTATCAAAAATTATTGGTATAGCTTTCTTCTGAATTTCAGTTGTTTTTTTATCAGCTGTGTTATCAGAGCGTTCTGCATTGTTGCATGACATTAGAAAGAAACTGATGATAATTACACTCACAAGCCTGTTCGATTTTACTAAATAACTTTTCATATGTGTTTTATTTTATTTTTCATTTTTAAGTTGATACAAAGTTCCCGGAAAAATTTTAATATGGTTGTTTCTGGTTAGGGCCAGTCTATACGATACGCCTTTCAGTCAATAGTACGAAGGCAGGCACGTTCAGAAGTAACTTAAGCAATATTGATTTTCAAGTTATTGATATTTGTGTTAAAGACATCTTTATCTAATTGTTAGGAGAAATATAGGGTGCACGATCAAATGTTTTACCATCACCAGTTACTCTAGGGTCACCAGTAGATTTTAAGGTAGCCATTAGTTGCATCGATAACTTTGCTTTTATTGTAGCGTATTCGGGGTTAGTTGCTATATTATTCAGATAATCCGGATCCTTTCGAAGGTCGTAAAGTTCTTCCTTTGGCCTTTTTTCAAACCCTAAGCGCCACTGCATCTCCCATTGCTTATCGTTGCGATTTTTAAACATAAAGACCTTGGTTGGCCCAACGTCCATATCGGCATATACTATCCAATTATTACCTTTTTTTGTTAATTCTTCAACTGTTGGTTCCGGTTTATAATTGTTATAATATCCTATTGGGTCTCTGGCCGGTTCAAAATTTATGATATACAAAAAGTCCTTTGTTTGAATGGCACGTTGTGGATAAGGTAAATTTCCCGCACGAGCACCTCTTGCATGGCGCTCCCTACCATTTATGACATGATCACGTTTTTTATCTATCAGCCCTTCCTTCTTACTTGTCAGTAAAGGCATTAGGCTGTTGCCTGTCATCTGTTCCAAAACCGGTTCGCCTGCTGCCTCCATAAAAGTTGGAGCTAAATCGATTAAATCTACGAAATCCTCGATAACACGCCCGCCGGGTGCCACGCCAGGCCATTGTATAAACAAGGAAACATCAGTTCCCAAAGGGTATAAATTAGATTTAGCACGTGGGAATCCAGGGATACCATGGTCACCACTGATTACGATCAAGGTATTTTCTCTTTCTCCAATGGCGTCCAACTCTTTTAAGAAACGACCAAACATTTCATCGAGGGCTAATACCTCTCCCAGGTAATCAGACATATCCTCTCTTATATCTCGCACATCCGGCAAAAACTTAGGCATGCGGCCTTTCAAGTCATCGGGATTTAATCCCCATAAGTCTTTTCCCGACCCCCTTGTCCATGTACGGTGAGTATTTGTTGGCCCAAACCAATAGCAAAAAGGCTCATCCCCATTTTTATCTTTCATAAATGAACGGAAATTTTCCATTGCTTCATTATAGAGTACCTCTTTTGCTTCATCTATTGATTTTCCGCTTTTTACCATTTCAGTAACATTCTGAGAAAATTCATTAAAACGTGTGCCAGCAGACATATACGCTCTTTCTTTCCCGCCATAAGGAGCATCCCGTGGAGTTCCTGGCCCCCATGCTTTATAGGTAAATCCAATATGATAGCCTGCTTCTTCTAACAATAGTGGATAAGTAGGAATGTCGTAATTCCACTCACCGCTAAGAATTGCGGCAGTTCCTGTACGATAAAACTGTTGGCCAGATAACAAAGCACTACGGCATGGGGTACATGAAGGAGAATTTACATGTGCATTGTTAAATTGAATACCTTCTTTTGCAAATTTGTCCATTACCGGTGTTTCAAAAGTTTTATTGGGTGCAAAAGAGCTGTACGTACTTGCATACCGCCCCCAATCATCGGCAAAAAAGAAAAAGATATTTGGTTTTTTCTTTTCTGTTTTCTGAGCAAAAGTAGTCATAGAAAAAAGGCATATTACCCCTAAAAAGCATATATTACCTATAAGTATTATTGTTTTCCTTTTATTCATAATTGAAATTTTTAATATTCTGTTTGATATTATAGAGGTCAGGCTCATATTAATTCCTTGTCAATACCCGCCTCTTTCATGAGTGTAATGGATTGTTGGCCGAAAATATCGTTTCCAATTCTCCCTACAAACATAACATCTCCCCCAATCGCTTTGCAGCTATAGCTTGATGGGCACCTTTTCCACCAAGGATTCATTAAAAAATCAGCCCCCATCACTGTCTCTCCCGGCAAAGGGAATCTGGATGCCTGAATTACCATGTCTGTGTTGGAACTGCCAACTACTAAAATTTTATTCATCCTTTAATATTTACATTAGTTTTAGAATCAATTTGGACTGTGCATCATTAACGTCTCAATTTCAAAAGCAACAGAATCAGGGGACATTTTTCGCACTAAATATTCATGTATCCCATTTGGGTCATACTTCCATTTGTTACTGCCATTATCACTTGTAATGAACTGGCCGGTCTTATAGCTATAGTAAGGTTTGAAACCTCTTGCTGCAACAAGTACTGCAGTCTGGTCATAACTACTGTTTCCATTTGTGTAGCCAGGACGTTTAGGAATACTTATACTATAAGCCATTCTAATGGGGCTGTCAACAGGCCCCTCTTTTATCAAACGTAAACCTGTTTTAACATCCACACCTATTTCAAACCCGCTAAACACAATGGGTGTCGGCCAATTGTCAATCGCATATTGAGTTGCCATAGGGTCGCTTACAGCATTTGCTTCCCTTTCCCTTTCAGGAAATCCTCCTAACATAGCAAACCAGGATTTTACTTTTTTAGCAACCAATTCTTTACCGTCAAGAGGGGATATTGAATCCGGTTTTGACAGCAGTAGGTTCATTAAATTAGTCACCCATCCCACCGATACAATCGTAACAGATGAATCAGGCTGTTGCGATAATACTTTCCTGTAAACTGCCACGGCATCAGGCGCTTCATCAGAGTTCTTATATGCAGATGGAAAATGTGCAACCAGGGAATCATGAAAATGCAGTTCCCTTGAATCCTGGCTCCTTGTGGGTGATTTTGGAGAACCTACTGGAATTTCAGGGTGTCCAAAATAAATATTGATAATGCTGATGCATGGTACAACCAATGGGCTTGGATTGCAGGAGATGGTGGCCAGTATATTCACTTCGCCCCTATCCGCGAGTGCATGAAGCATCCCCATTGCCCCTACATCATCAAAGTCCCCACCTAAATCAGTATCAAAAATTATATGAGGTATTTGGGATTTTAATTCCGCTCGTTTTAAGCTCTTTTCTTTTGAATTACATGCGTGAATTATAATAGCTGTAATAAAAAAAGAGACAAAAAAATATTTGTGGATTTTTTTACCTGTCATTTCTTTGAATCGCATTTTCTGATGATAATTTTTTAAACAAATCCATGAAAATTGCATCGCGGTTTACCGATGTTGCCATACGGATGAAATGACGCGATTGATCGACACTGTAAGTAACCTGATCGGTTAAAACGGGGCTGTGTACTAAATTTGCAGGAATCCAACCAGAATTTACAAGCCAGGCTACTGCAGTAACATCCCAAATCACTTTCGACCAGGCATCCTTTCCCGCGCTGTATTCTAAAACAATATTGTACAGGTAATCCGACAGTTTATTCTTTCCCTGCAAATAGTATTTTAACTCCGGAATTGTTGTGTGGAAATGAGAAACTACCGGGCGGCAAGGCATAATTACAAACGGAACTCCTGAATTTAAAACCACCTGGGCAGCCAGTACATCCTGCATCAGGTTAAACTCTTTTTGATGGGGCCAGTTTAAATCGTTGCCTCCCAGCCAAACCACAACAATGTTTTCTATTATTTTTGGTTCGATTAAAATGGCCGAAGCAATGTTGGTTATGCAGCCCACCGGAACCACATACAATGGATCTTCAGGAGTGCTCGCCATTGCTTTTTTAATCAAATCAAGTGCGGCTTCGCTTCTAATGGGTTTGGAAATGTCACCCAGGTAACGATCGGAACCTCTAAATGCAAAACCTTCCGGCGATTTTCCCAGCATTCCAAGTAATCGTAGAATCTCCTGGTAGCTTTTTTCCATACCGTCTGCCGGACCATCCGAGCGCTTATTATGAAATGGAGCAGCATAGACAGCTTCCAGATCTATTTTTTCTTTCGACAAATAAGCATAGGCCAAAGCAAATTGGTCGTCCACTTCATTGTAGGTGTCGGTGTCTAAAATCATTCTTACTTTGCCGGAAGGTGGATTCAATTGTTTTAAGCGGAAAGTTTCTTTTAAAACAGGAAAATTCTGACCGTTAGAAGATAAGATTGGGGATATAAAAAAAAACAGGAAGAACAGTTTTTTCATTTTCGTTGAATATTTAATTGGTTAAGCATTAGATTCGTTTTACATAGAGATAATATGCCCCGCAAATTTCCTTTTGATTTTCGTCAAAAAACCATGTTTGAATTGTTGTATCGCCTTTATCCAAATTCATTGTAAATGTCACCTCTTCATCGGAATCGTCAACCTTTTTAGACTCTTCCTGATCGCCAATCCTAATTTTTGCTGAATGAATAGTTAATGGGACTCCTTTTTCAAGCACGCCATCCGTCACTTTTGTTGATGGCACACTATCTTGTAAAGCAAATCCTGATTCTCTGGGCCAACGCCTTAATTCAAATTGATATTCTCCGGGTTGCTCTATAGTAACATGCCAAATGCCATTCTTATTAACTCCCCATCGAACCTTTTTTTGCTGATCCACAAATACGTTCAGCCATTCACAGGCGGTGAGTAAAATAGGATTCTCCTCTTCATTCCCTATTACGATTCGTTGTACCTCCATTACATCATCTTTAACACTATCCCACCAACTATCAAGATGGTTTCTCATTTTTTTTACTATTTCAGGATAGTCCGAAGCTACATTTTTATCTTGATGAGGATCCGAAGAAATATTATATAGTTCTTTGTTTTCAAGAAAGCGCCAGTTTTTCCAAAGAACTCCTGCACCATTTTTTTGCGGAATTGCAGGATTTTCAGTTGTGTAATTAACTTCTTTACTTGGCATTCGACTGTAATTGATTACCAACATACGATCTCTTAATTTTTTTTTCTCTCCATTCATCAATGGTAGAAGATTTACTCCATCAAGATTCATTGGTATCTTCTTTATTCCCGACATTGCAGCTAAAGTTGGTAATAGATCTTGAACCTGACACAATTCGTCAATGGTACCGGATTGCAGACCAAATTTAGAAGGTGTTCTAATAAAAAGAGGCACCCGATGCCCACCCTCCCATAGTTGGGTTTTTCTACCTTTCATCCCAGCGTTATAATAATATTCTCCAAAAGTACTTCCATTGTCGGTCAAAAAAACAACAATTGTATTTTCCAAAAGATTTTTATTTTCCAAAAATTGATAAAGGGTTCCTATATTTTCATCAATATTATTTCCCATTGCTAGAAAACTTACAAGTTCTTTTTCATTCTTATTTTTAGATTCAGGAAGGTCAACAATTTCTGGATGTTCCTTAAGTGATTTTCTTATTGATGTGCGATATTTTTCAGGAACATAATGCGGTGCATGCGATGCATTTAATGGGAGATAAGTAAAAAAAGGTAAATCTTCATCCATCTTCTTTGACATCCATTTCATTGCTTCATCGAACCATATATCAGTGCAATAACCGTTGTATCTTTTCCGCTTTCCATTATAGATGTATATATCATCAAAGTAATCATTGTCCCAATAATCCGGAACACTATTAATGTGTGAAGATGGGAACCATAAAGTTTCGTCAAATCCTCTATCTTGAGGGCGATAGGGATAATTATCTCCTAAATGCCATTTCCCAAAAATCCCTGTACTGTAACCTGCAGCCTTAAAAATATCTGCTATGGTAGGTAAATCTGCCTTAAGAAGCGCACGGCCACTACTAACATTTATCGCACCGTTTCGGAAGGCATCAAGTCCGGTTAGTAACTCCCCCCTAGTTGGAGTGCACATAGGAGCAACGTGAAAATCTGTAAATCGAATTCCTTCTCTTGCAAGTCTGTCAATATTCGGTGTCTGAACAATTGGATTCCCGTTACACGAAAATTCTCCATAGCCTTGATCATCGGTTATTATTATTATTATGTTTGGTCTTTGTGCTTGAGCATAAAAAATTGCTAAACTAAACCAAATTATTATCAAATATTTCATAGTAAATATTTTAGTATCCTGGATTTTGTTTTAACAATGGATTTGCTTCTAACGCAAATTGAGGGATGGGAAATTTTTCATGAAACGGTTGTGCATTTGTTGCTCCCCTTTTTAGAGCAAATTCAATAAATTTGCCCATCCGAATCAAATCACGCCTCCGTTTACCTTCATACCAAAATTCCCATTTTCTTTCGTCTAAAATATGATCTCTTAATTTAGCTTTCGTATCAAAGTCCGATAAATTTATATCCTCCAATCCAGCTCTGTTTCGTATTTTATTAATAATTTCAATACTTTCATTATTTGGACCTTGAATCTCATTTAACGCTTCTGCTCGTGATAATAATATGTCTGCATATCTGATAAAAGGAATATCGTTACCATGCTCCTTACCTGTAGCATTTGGGTCAGGAGGATATTTCATAGATCTGGTATTAAGTGTTGCTAAAAGATTAATTGTATCCCCTTTATTATTAATATATTTTGTCAAAATGCGATTTTTCCGTTTATCATTAGAAGAAAAAGAATAGTAAAAATCGTCATATAATCTATATTGAGAAGCCCAGTTTGTCCATCCCTGCATTGTGACCCCTGCTATCCCACCATCTAGCGCTTTATAAAATCCAGGTGGAAAAGCAGTAGCTGTGCAGGTATTGTGGGCAGCTGGATTATTAGTATATGCAGCACGAACCCAAATAAATTCACTGTTTTGTTCGTTCTCAAGTGCAAACATTTCATTATAATCAGGATATAATTTATAGTACCCATTTGCAATTATTATTTGTGCCATGTTTGCAGCTTTTTGCCATTGTTTAGTATTTAAATAAAATTTTGTTAAAAATGCCCTAACGACACCACTGTTCGCCCTGCCATAATTAGGTTCATCTCCTGGCTTTGGTAAAATATTTTCAATATCCAACAATTCCATTTCAATAAAACTAATTAATTCCTCTTCACTAACTTTTGGTAATTCCATAGGATCATTTGTACTTTTTCTTAATGGAACGCCTCCGTACTGATTCCAAAGATCGTAATATTCAATTGCCCGGATAAAACGTGCCTCGGATGAAATTCTTGCACGTTCCTCATCTGTAATATCTTTTACATTCTGTATATTATCAAGTATAATATTTGCATTTCTGATTGCTTTCCAATGGGGTGTCCAAAAAAAGGCATTATTATCATTAGTGGTTGCATCCCATGTGAAATTTAGAAGATATGCCGAATTCCCGTGCTCACCTCCACCTGTTTGCGTTAATATATCTGATGTCATTTCTTCTCTTTTGATCTCAGCTTGACTTTCGGGACCGGCCATGTTTGCAGACCAATTATAACCATCAAACAATAACGATTCTATACCAGCTTTTGTAGTTAAAAGATTTCCACCAGCGAATTCTGAGTAAACAGGTTCATCCAGAATTGATTCACATCCTTGTGTTATTAACAAGAATATGATTATAAATATATGTTTCGATTTCATAATATATTCGTTTAAATATTAATGTTATTATTCGTAAAATTTAAAAACCCAAAATTATCCCTAACATGAACGAAGTGGACGTAGGATAGGGATTTCTTTCCATTCGATAATCAGCATTGCCACGTGCATTAGCGGCTGGATCAATACCCATAAAATTTGTAAACGTATAGAGGTTATCACCAACGATATATACTTGTGCATTGCGAAATGAATGAAATAACTTCGAAACATCATAGCTTATTCTCATGGTTTTAAGTTTCACATAAGAACCATCTTCAATCATCAAAGAATTAGGCGCCTTTTTCCCTTGAGAATTAGTATTGACAAAGGACGGATATTTATTTGATGGATTCTCAGGTGTCCATCTATTTAAAAAAGGCTCTGCATATTTATTTCTTGGAAAATTTATCGGATAGTATGTTTCCATTAAATTCTCATTAAGTATCTCAAAACCTTGTTCAGATGTTATAAAAACAAATAATTCAAATCCTTTATAGTTAAATGTATTAACAATTGACCAAAAAAAGTCGGGGAAAGAATTTCCAAGGATTATCCTGTCATCATCTTGTATATATCCATCGCCATTCTGGTCTTTAAATTTAATATCACCGGGTTGTACATTTTGATTTGTAACAGAAAAATCATCTTTTTCTTGCCAAATACCTTCTGCTTCCCAACCATAAAACGATTTCAATGGTTCACCTTCTCTAATAATTCCAGTATTAGTTCCCCATCCGATATCTTCAATAAAAATATCAAATCCACCATTATTTATTACTTTGTTTTTAAATGTAGTAAAGTTCAGGTTACTACTCCACGAGAAATTTTTTGTTTTTATATTTCTGGAATTTAATGAAAGCTCAAATCCCTTATTCTCAATGTTTCCAACATTAGATTTCATAGTATTAAAGCCACTTGAAGTGGGGATTGGAACATCTAAAAGAAGATCCTTGGTAGTTTTAATATAATAATCTATATTTCCATCTATCCTGTAATTCAATATTCCAAAATTAAGACCGAAATTTAATTGTTCTGTTGTCTCCCATTTTAAATTAGGATTTCCCATTCTGGTTGGAGTTGTAGTGTTTACTAAGTTGTTATCAAGAACTGCTTTTCCTCCTGCTGTGTAGGTTGTAAGATGAGTGTAATCTCCAATTTCCTGATTTCCTGACATCCCCCAACTGCCAGTAAGTTTTAAATTGTTAATTGCCTCTATCCCATCCATGAAATTTTCTTCAGACAATCTCCATCCAACAGCAGCAGATGGGAAAAATGCAAATTTGTTGTTTTTCCCAAACCTTGAAGATCCGTCCAATCGACCGGAAAGAGTAAACAAATATTTGTCTAGTACAGTATAATTTACTCTTCCCAAATACGATGCAAGTCTGTTTCCATATTTGCTATTTCCAATTTGGTAAGTTGATTGCTCTCCTAAATTAAGCTTATTTGCACCTAATTCAAGAGAGGGAAAATTTGATGCAGACATCGTTAAATAATCTGTGGTAAATCTTTCATATGTAATTCCACCAACTGCATTAATATCTGAAAAATCATATGATTTTACATACGATAATAGACCCTCCAACAAATAATGAGAAGATTCAGAATTCTGGAGACGCCCAAATCCATTTTCATCTCTGCCTTCTCTGGTTTTTTTATCAACAAATGATTTTCTATTCTCATTTGTAAAATCACCACCTATTCTCACTTTTGCGGTAAGGTAATTAGTTATATCATATTCAGCAGAAAAGTTAGAAAAAATGGAAACGATGTTAGAATTATCATCAACTCCTTCTATTAATGCAACTGGATTATCAATACTGATTAATTCATTTAATGCAAAGCTACCATCCTTATTTTTAATTGGTAATGTTGGGTCAAAATTAAGAACACCACGTATGACACCTGCACCTCCAATTGTGCCACGTCCATGAGGAGCAAATTCATCTTCCCTGTAACTACCTGAAGCTTTTAAGCTAATTCTTAATTTTTCTGATAATTCAGA
>CAYZBC010000060.1:0-21051 GCA_964476535.1 uncultured Maribellus sp. | reverse complement strand
TTGTTCATCAATACACTTATCGAGTGATGAAAAGGCCTTGTCTTTTTCAAACTGACGTTCCATAAGCCATTCCCACTCTTGCCTGCGGGCTGATTCTTTTTCATATCCTGGAGCAAAACAACGACCTTTTCCGTCTTTAAATTCCAGAAAAAGAAATCCATCAAATAACCAGTCTTTTTTCCCTTGCTGGTTCTGATGAACTACGTACGGAGTAAAATGCTCTTTATTCCATTCAAAACTTCGATGTTCGCCACCCTGGTAAATTAATACCAAATCGGCAATCGTAGTTTTTCCGTAATTTTTTTGCGCAAAAGATTGCTGAAGACCGGCTGAAAATAATAAACATGTCAGAAGGAATAATCTTAATTTCATTTTCCGATAAATATTTTTTAAAAACTGGCTGTTCCACATGTATTTAAAACAAGCAGAACAGCCTTTTTATGATTTATTATTCACAATTATAAATCGATTTGGTAGAATCCAAACTAACTAAAGCCAAAAATTAAGTTCCACCTCAGCATCCATTTGTTTGCCATACTTTGTATAGGTGTAGTACAAAACAAATTTGCCTTTATTCGTCTGGTAGCATTCATCAAAATCACCGGTATAAGTACTGGTTTTCCCTTCTGTATTTTTTATATTATAACTTTCGGAACCAGTGGCACTACTAATATTTACCTCATTTCCCAGAACTGTCAGGATTAGATACTGATTGTATTCAGGACCTTTAATTTTTATGCTGTTCTCCGAATTTGTAGTCGCAATTAGAACTTCGTCAATTGCGGTACTTGTTCCTTCTTCACCCAAAGGAATTACCTGCCCGAATGCTTTATAACTACTCTCGTAAACATTCCGATACCTTGAGAAATACAAAAGGGCAGTTTTACTTTCTTCCAAAACATTTACAGATGGTGAGATACTTGCGATACTGATTGGCAGAATGTAATTTTTTGATGTAAAACTACTGTCAATCCCTTTAATGTGTATTTTACATGTTTCGCTCTCTTTGTTTTTTGCAATGATGATACTGGTAGATTCTATACTATAATATGCTTCAGGAAGAATCTGATAGCTGGGATTTGAAGCCTGTAGTTGAGTTAGTGTATCGAGATCTACTTTTAGAGATACAGTAATGTCTCCTTCATTTTGATTAATTCCAGCTTTATAAATACCTAGCTCAATAGTTGATTCACCAAGTAATACCGTTTGTGTAGAAAGGCCAGAATTAGGGATATAAATGGTATTTTCATTTTCAACTAAATCGATACCCTTTTCGCAGGATGAAAAAAATAACACGGTAAGGAGAGTTATAAAATATATTGAATATGATCTTTTCATAATTTCTAAATTTTAGTATTTGTATTCCAATAATTAATTACCACCATGGATTTTGTACCAATGATTTTCCTTTATCTATTTCTGACTGAGGTATTGGGAACAAATACATTTTTTTCTCAAATACGCGGGTTTCAAAAGCGGTACGCTTGTAAAATCCGGTATAATCGAAACTGTTTGAATATTTTGAACCGGCGTTAATATCCATACCCCACATGCGACCTCCGTCGCCAAATTTCTGGTCGGTGTTG
Organism: uncultured Maribellus sp.; assembly: GCA_964476535.1. Lineage (GTDB taxonomy): Bacteria > Bacteroidota > Bacteroidia > Bacteroidales > Prolixibacteraceae > Draconibacterium. The sequence goes on along the minus strand of CAYZBC010000060.1, from coordinate 19,465 downwards.
TCTCCGTTATCTACGGTTCCGGCCAACCATCTTCTGCGTGTTGTAAAGTATCTGTCGGTTTCGAAACAAAGCTCAACCTGACGTTCTCTTAAAATATATTCTCTTTGCTTTTCTTTGTCTCCCTTTATTTCAGGATACACCTCGAAAATTCCGGGAATGCCTGCTCTTTCACGAATCATATTCCAGTACAAAGCAATATCCGCATTGTTTGGGTCGTATTCGTTTAAACTCTCGATATAGTTTAAAAGAATTTTTGCATAGCGAATAAGTACTTCGCAACGGACATCTGCATAAATACGATCGCGCATGTTACTTTGTGGATCTACGTTTTTAAGTGCCAAATAACCAGTTCGTGGGAAGAAGGTGAAAGAACCAGAAGACCGGGAAGTCCCTCCGTAATACAATTCAACACGTCCATATCCGTTTTCTTGTTTCCCAGGTGTTGAATAGTAGTTTCGTTTGCCAATATCGTCAGAAACCTGAGGGATTATACGTTTATTATAAAGAATACTTGCGTAAAAACGTGGTTCGCGGTTGGCGTACATGTTCCAGTCTCCTTTCCAGTGTCCCCAGGCATCGCCGTTACGAATATCGGCAATCATTTTTGTGCGGTCGTATGTTGTATTTCGATTGTTGGGATTCCAGAATTCACCTGCCTCTGTTGAAAATCCTTCTTCAACATAATCTGATAGGGGATCTTCGATTGTCCTTCCATTTTTCATATAAAAAGCATCAACCACTCGTTGTGTTGGGGCAACGCCTCCAAGGTTACCTGGCGCAGGTGTAGCATGTACCTGCCAGGCATTCTGATCGAAGGCAGCACGTCCGAACAGTACTTCGCAATTCCAGTTTTTCAAAAGGACATCACGAACCGATTTGTATGGATTAAAATCTGTTCCATCACCATTTTCATTGTTCTTGTAGAGTGCAACACCTGCCGAACCGGCAATATCGATAATGGATAAACTGGCAGCAGCTGATTTTTTCCATTTATTCTCATCGTAAGTAGTATTTGCCAATTGTGTTCCATCTGCATTTTTGAATGATGAGTATTCAATATTTCCATTCCATTGTGGACTGGCGGCCAAAAGCAATGCCTCCGATTTTATTGCCCTACAAGCTATTTTTGTCGGTTTTCCAAGCCAAATCTCATTGTCATCCCAACTTAATGGAAGCCCTGTTTCAGCTTCGTCCATCATTTGACAGATATAGTCAACACAATCATCTAAAGGAGCTCTTGCATAAGAGTTCCAATCTTCGTCAACCTGAATTACATGATCGATAAGTACCGCAGGTCCATATTGACGGATGATGTACCAGTAATAGAAACCTCTTAGGAATTTTACTTCAGCTTTGTATTGCGTTTTTAAGTCATCACTAAGTTCCGGGCATTTGTCAACATTGTTCTCGAAAGTAAAAGAAGATCGGATAGCTCGATAAAAATAAGGCCATTTAAAATAGAAGTTGGTGGATGGATTCCAGTTTCCCAAATTGATGTTGTAAGTGGGGTAAACGTTCCATGTAAGGTCAATTTCGTCGGAACATCCCAGCCAGGGATCACCTTGATGCAAGTTTGCAGCTGGTATTTGGGAATACACGTTGTAAAGGTACTTTTCTGTTTCAACACGGGATGCCCAAATCATGGCATCGGTTTTCATGTCGTCTGGTTCTTTGTCGAGATATTCACAACTGCTGATAACAAAAGTTGTGAAAAGGAATATTCCAATATATAATAATTTCGTTTTCATTTTTGTGTGGATTTAAAATTTAACTCTGACACCAATATTCATTTTTCGTTGTAAAGGGTAATTTCCTCCATCGTTATCTCCGGTTTCCGGATCCCACATTTTCCATTTCGAAAATATTGCAGCATTGTTAACATGGACATACAAACGCAAACTCTTAAAATGTAATTTTTCAAGTATATTATTGTTCATTGTTTTTCCAACTTCTATATCAGCAAGGCGTAAAAAACTACCGTCGTAAATTCGTTTTGTTGAAAACTGCCAGTTGTTTGAAGATGTACCATTGTACAAACGTGGGTATTGTGCATTTTGATCTGGATTGTCAATTGTCCAGCGATCAAGTGCTTCTTCAAAAAGGTTTCCTTTTCCTACTCCTTGATTAAACGGAATGTATTGTCCGCCGAGTGCATAGGAAACATGCGCCTGTCCGCGGAAAAATAAACCTAAGTCAAATCCTTTGTAATCAAACTGAATTCCAAATCCATAAATAATCTCAGGAATGGTGGAATATCCAATAGGAACTTCGTCGTCTATAGTTACCTGTCCGTCGCCATTAATGTCTTTATATTTTACATCGCCCGTGCGGTATTCCCCGAATTTTTGAACTGGACTATTTGCAATGTCTTCATCGCTGGTGAAATACCCAAGGTCGATCAGTCCAAATTGTTGATTATATTTTTGTCCGGTTCGCATGCGGTAATCATAATTTTTTTCCGGTTCGTCCATCTCAATAATCTTGTCGCGACTATATGTAAAATTGCCATAAAGTTTAATCCCACCGTTGTGATAACGTTTCGACATTTCTACTGTGCCATCGAAACCCCGGTTAATCATTTCTCCCATGTTTGCAAATGGTGATGAATTCATCCCAACAAAATAAGGAATAGATGCACGCCGCACCAAAATATCTGTTCGACGTTCATGAAAATAATCAGCTTCAACTGATAAAGCATTGTCGAAAAATCTCATTTCTACGCCGATATTTTTCTTGAATCCTTTCTCCCAGGTTAAGTTTGAGACGCCAAATCTGTTTTCTCCCGTTCCGTAATAATATTTTCCATTTGGCCCAAAAACATAACCACCAAGTCCACCGCCATATATAGAAAGGTAGCCATATCTTTCACCGTTAGGAAGGGCTTCTGCTCCGACCAATCCCATCGATCCTTTTAGTTTTAAAAGATTGATTGTTCCTTTTAACGATTCCCAAAATGGCTCGTTTGAAATTAACCAACCCATTGCTGCAGCGGGGAAAAATCCGAACCGTTGACCTTCAGGAAAGTTTTCTGATCCATTGTAACCCATGTTAAACTCACCAAAGTACCGGTCGTCGTATGCATACGTTGTACGAAATGCAATTCCCTGTTTTCTGTATGGCAGGGCGGCTATTGATGATGATGCATTTCCGTTAATATAATCTCGTTGATAATACATAAACATTGAACCAACGCGGTGTTTTTGATTAAAAACATGGTCGTAAATCAACTGCGCTTTCATTTCTTCTGCGCGGTTGCTACTAACCGATCTGGAATATCCTAAAAATTCCTGCCCTGTATCAATTTCTTTTACCAGAATCTCGCCGGTCGTTTCATCGCGGCCTTGTACTCCATATGTTGTTGATGTTTTACGTCTTTGGATATAGGTTTGACTAAATGCATCAAATGAAAAAGAAGCCTTTACCTGAAGCCCATCCAAAATTGACTTTAAATCCTGGGTGATTATTAACTGGCTCATTATCTGGTTTTGGAATGAAGTGTTGTAGCCAGATCCCATTAATCGTTCTGCCGGATTTTTTTCGCCAACTTGAGTTGGAGCAGCCCATCCCATAATATCATCTCCATTTATATCTGTATCGATTGGTACCTGAACAGGGTTTGAAATTGGTGTTGCCAGGTTTGAATAATAAAACAATTGTTCGGCAGGAGAATAGGTTGTACCATAAAGGTAACCGCCAATTCCTGGTGTGTGTAAATCGGTTAGATGGCCACCAACTTCAATGTCAAGTATCAACGATTTGGTTAATGTAATATCTACATTCGAACGAAAATTATATCTTTTCAAGTCGATGTTTGATTCGTAGTCCGTGTCAGGGCTATCTTTTAAATTACCTGTTTCATCTAAATATCCAAAGGAGACAAAATAACGGGCTACTTCACCACCTCCACGAATATTAATGGATGTTTGAGCATTGCTCGAATATTTGTTAAATGTTTCATTAAACCAATTTACATTTGGATAAAGATAAGGATCAACACCCGAGCTGGTTTTCTCGATGTATTCAGCAGAATAATTGGATCGACCCAGAGCCTCGTTGTACAACTTTGCATAATTTGGTCCGTCTAAATAATTTGGCATACCAGGTAAATCAGACATTCCGTATTCCATTTTTAATTCTACGATAGGTTTTTGCGCAATTCCTTTTCGGGTTGTCACCAACACAACTCCATTTGCAGCGCGCACTCCATAAACCGCCGTTGCCGATGCATCTTTTAAAATTGAAATTGACCCTACTTCTTCAACCGAAATGTCGGACATACTACGTTCAACTCCATCCACAAGAATAAGTGGTGTGCGGTTTGAACCGAATGTTGAAATACCACGAATCCAGAAACTCGCATCGTCGTTACCTGGTTCTCCGCTGCGTTGAACGATTACTGCACCTGCCATTCGGCCTGACAATGCATTGGTTAGCGAACGGGAAGGTATTTTTAAATCCTCAACCGAAATTGTAGAAATAGACCCAATAACACTTGCTTTTCTTTGTTTTCCCATACCTACTACAACGGCTTCATCGAGCATGGTGACATCCTCCTGAAGAATAACATCAATGGCTGTTTTTTCGCCAACCGTTACTTCTTGTATTTTATAGCCGATAAACGAAAATCTTAATATGTCACCTGTATTTGCTTCCAGGGTGTAATATCCTGATGCATCGGTAACACTACCGTTTGTAGTACCCACAATAACTACAGTGGCTCCCGGAAGTGGTACTCCTTTTGAATCCAGGATTTTTCCTCTTATTATTTTTTTCTCGGGTGCTGAGAATGAATTTTCGATTGTACTCCGATTTAAATCAGGGGAAATGTGTTCAGTCTTTGAGGGGGTGCTTTTTGCCAATAGATTCACTGATGTGCATAGAAGAAGAATAATAATAATTTTCAGAGTTCTAAGTAGTTTTTTCAATGATGATTGTTGGCAATCAATCCGGGTTCGAAATCGTTTTTCTTTCATGAATTTTTATAATTTTGGTCATTGATGTATTTTCATTGCATGTATCTGTTATTTGTTTAACAGTCTAATATCTTGGTGTTGTTTTTTTCCTTTTTAACTTTTCGTTATTGATTTATGGGGTCACTGCAAAATGTATTGACATTGTCCTAAAATCATACGCTTTTCACACTATTTTTCATACACTTCTAATTTGCTTTAATTTACTGTTCAACTATTGAAAAATGTTTTCCATAAGAATTGTATTCTAAAGCTATTGTGGCTGAATGGATCGTTTTTTTTTTTTTGAATGATTATTTCAATCAAATATTATGTCTGGAATTAAACAAATCGGAATAACTCCAATTTTATTTTTATATGTTTTCTCTGTTTTCTGCTTTTTGCAATGGGTTGGATGGCTTTCCACTTCCCAAAAATCACAAAACAATTTGAATTTTTTTAAATGGCTTATTTTAATCTTCCGAAGATAAAAGTTGTGCTCAGTTTGTTTTTTAGATCAAAGTCTTGGTTGAATTCTTCATCAATAAATATTTTAATAAAATAAAAAACAACTCCCGGTACACACCGGGAGTTGTTTGGAAAATTATTGTTTAATAATTTTTTGAACTTTAACTTCGTCTTTATTCGTTGTTATTTTAACAAAATAAATACCCTGTTGCAGATCGCTTATATTAATTGAATTATTATCTACATTCTGTACTTGTTTTACACTTGTTCCGGCAATATTGATAAACTCAACCAATTTACATCCGGAAGGATGTGAAACATACAATGTATTGTTGGCAGGATTTGGATAAACTTTAAACCTGCTCTGATCAACTACTTTGGTAGCTGTGGTAGAACGGAAGAATTTATCCAGTTTAATACCATTATTGGTTGAAAGTGTGATAATGTTTAATGTATCATTCTCAATAAAATAATCCACATCACCCCACATAAATTCATTTGGATCTTGTCCTAAATAAAATCCCATCTCCTGAACATGATCCACGTTAAGTGCCATTAAATCGCCTGAAACATCAATTAAACTAGTATGGTCGGCATAATGCCAGTTCCATTCAAGTATGTATTTTTTATTGGCATATTCTACATATTTAACTGCTGTAAAATGGGCAGCATCAACACGTGAAGAAACTTCAGGTGGCATAACTCCTAAAATACCACCGTCGCTATCGTAACATATAGGATCAATAACAGTTCCATCAACCCAAATATTTGTTGTAGGATCGGCTGATTCGAGACATACAGAAGCATAAGATCCAAAATGGCCACCTTCAGGCAGATCGTGAATCATAACGAAAGGATTACCATCGTTTGTAATAATTCCGTTTTCAATAATCCATTTATAAGTAGAAGGATAATTGGAACGTGCTGCAATAATCACTGCATTCCCTTTTATGTCACCTTTTACATCGAAGTAATAGGCGGTTTGTGGCCAACTTGAGTTTTCGATACCACCAAATGGTGATGTAACTTCCATTAATATATAAGGTTCACTGTCTTCGTCGTCCCAAGCAAAAATTGTAAAAGGCATACCTGCCAGACGCATGTTAGAAGCTAGAATATGGCCAGCATCGTCAACTTCAACATCGGAGATACGAATAGGAAAACCAGTTTCAGGATTGTCATTATTCTCATTTATGGCATTTACTTTCAGCTTTTTATCCAATTTACTACCATTTTTGGCATCAAGAATCAGAATTTGCCCCGGAACATTATCTGGTGCACAATTTACAACATAAATATGACCATTACCAACAGCAACAGCTCTTGAGGTTTCGTTTAACCAATAAGGTTTTGTGCTCATTCCATCGATAGTATCAAGAGCAGCTCTTCTCCAACCTTCGGCAGTTACTTCAACCACAGCTTCTTCAGGTTCCATAAATACCCTATCCATTTTTATTCCGTTGTTTGGAGCCAATGTGTAGATATTGATGTAATCACCATCAACCTCATAATCAACATCACCTAAAAAGTAAATACTTGAGTTTTGACCCAGCCATGTGCCAGCTTCTTGCCATTCAGCGCCTTCCCATGTTGAAAGATCTCCGTTAATATCAATCATTCTGGTATGGTCAGCCCAGTTCCAATTCCATTCAAGTATGTATTTTTCATCCTTAAAATTAATACATTTAACAGCTGTTCTTGTGCGTAAATCAGAACCACTGGTTGAAAGAGCTGCAGGCATTGTTGATAGAACAGTTCCGTCTTTATCTATACATGTTGGTGTTATCTTTTCACCATCAACCCAAATATTAGCGTCTTCGCTTGCGGATTCGATACAGGCAGAAGCATAACCACCGGCATGAGAATCAGCAGGAGTAGTATAAAGTATTACATAAGGATTGCCATCATTCTGAAGAACACCTCCTTTAATAACCCATTTGTAAACAGATCCATAATTTGAGCGGCCTGCTATAATAACAGCATCACCTTTAATATCACCTTTTACATCGAAGTAGAAAGCTGTTTGTTGCCATGCTGCATTTGAAGCCTCAGTTCCGTATGGAGGCATAACTTTCAATAATTGGTAGGGTTCGCTGTCTTCGTCGTCCCAGGCAAAAATGGTAAATGGTTTTCCTGTTAGCCTTACATTACAAGCAAGTATATGTCCGGCATCATCAACTTCAACATCCGCAATTCTTATTGTATTGGGATGATCGATAAAGTTTGAATCGTTAAGTGCATCAACATTTAACTTTTTACCAAGGCTGCTTCCATTATACGCATCAAGAATAAGTATCTCACCCGGTACATTATTTTCGGCACAACGGGCAACATAAATATGTCCGTTACCAACTGCAAAAGTACGGGCCATATCGTCGCACCATGAAGGCAAAGTAGATTGACCATTAATTGTATCAAGTGCCGCTCTTCTCCAACCTGTTTCGGTAACAGGAACACTAATTTCTGAGCTGAATTTAAATGCAGCCATTCCAGCGTTGGAATAAAGCAGGTAAACATACACTTCTCCATCAATTGTTGTAGTCGCAATATCACCATTGTATTGATTATTGTTTACCATTCCTAAAGATTCCGAATAGAAAGGATTTTGGGCTTCACTAATACCATTGGTAATATCAACTGCTCTTACCTCAGTATTGTTATCTGCCCACCGCTGCATTAAACCAAGAGCTGCGAAATAGGTTTTTCCTTCGGTTTCAAAGGTTATTGCTGCACTTTCATCTGCTTCACTAATTAAGGTAGAAGAAATAAAATTTGATTCATTTAATCTGCCCTGAGCGGTTGTGCCATCTGCACTATATTGCACGGGCCAAAGGCCAACTGCGCTATAAATAAACGGATCGTTTTTAGTAACACCCAAGGGTGCAATTTTGGGAAATTGAGCGCCTGTCTGATCGTTGTTTTTGTCATTTACAAATTCTAGAATATCAAAAATCTCAGGTTCTGAATTTAAAACACCGGCAACCACTTCCCAACGAAATACTTTGGTCGATTTAGTAGCAGGAGCATAGATAATGGCCTCTTTTGTCAGATCACCTTTAACTGTAAAACTATCGCCCAATCGATATTGCGATGTATTTTCATAACGAATAAAAACTTCAGGTTCAGCATCTTTATCAGCCCATTTGTAAATTTTGAATGTCCACGATCCAAGAGGTACATATTCCTCATGATAAAGGCCTAAGTTACAGGCAAGAATCTGACCGTCATCACTGGTTTCTACATCGTTTATAAGGAATCCACCTTCAGAAACTCCGTTAACGCTCATATCACCCAGGTCTGCGCCTGTTTTTGCATCCATACACTTCATACCCATTTTGGCTTCGTTGTTTCTGGTAGCCACAAAAACATACTCCGGGGTTGCGGCGATGCCTCGTTCAGTATAACTTCCGAACCATTCGGGTACAGCTTGGGTCGCAGCACTTCTGGCCCATTCAGTTGAAAACTTTTGAGCATTTGCTAAAGAGCAAAATGCTACAAAAAACACGATTAAAGTAAAAAATCTTCTCATACTTGTTTTTTTTATTGGTTAATAATTATTTAATTTAGAAAAACCGGGAGAGCATTTGTTCTCCCGGTATGTTATTCGTTTTTAATTAATAATTTGCCTCTGCGTCCCACCAAAGTTTTGAAGTCATGTTATTTCCTGAGAAACCTGCGGCATCCATTGCAACCTGTGCATTTTCATTGTTCCAAGCGACCTCACTATTAGGATATGCAATTCGACAAGGGTATTGCCCTCCAGTCGATGTTTGACTAGCCGGGGCCATAATTCTATTCAAATTAGGAAAACCGGTACGACGAATTTCAGCAAATGCTTCCATTCCGTTGGGAAAAAGAGCAATCCATTTCTGAAGATGAATCTGTTCAATGGCTCTGTTTTCATCCCAGGCAATATCCGGCTTTGTAAGATAAGAAGCTGCAGAAGCCAGATGAAAAGCCATTGAAGCTTTTATACCATCCTCATAAAACTCTTTTGCCGTTTTTGTATTAATCCAACCTTTTGTGGTGGCTTCAGAAAGTAATAAACACACCTCTGAATATTTCAGAATTTCAGTTGGATAATCGCCACGCCAGTATTTTGTACCGGCTTTTGAATATTGTGAATGAATAATAGTTCCAAGTTGTGCATCGGTCATTCCGTTGGGCAAACCTTTGTATGGATAGCTGGCAATTTTAGCTTTCCTTGGGTCACTGTTTGCTGCCAGGTAATCTACCATTGTTTTACTTATCCGGCGCTCGTTGGAAAAAGTTAAAATTGTTGATAATGGATTCTTCTCCAAAAGTGTTCCGTTATAACAAGTCATCAAAACATTATCATCGTTTGAAGTAAGGCTTCCCATAGTATAGGCTTCTGTGAAGTTTTCCTTCGCAATTTCAGGTTCAACATCTGAAATCCTCATAGCAAGTCTCATTCGTAACGAGTTGGCAAATTTTGACCATCGCTCAATACTTCCATTAAAAAGGATGTCGGCACTTCCGAAACTTGCTTTTTTCTCCGAGTCAAAACTCTCAACTGCTTCCTTAAGCTCCTTAAGCATGTACACATAAATCTCTTTCTGAGAATCATACTTGGGCTTCAGAAACCCTTCGTTTGCTCTAAAAGCTTCGGAGTTTGGCATCGGTCCAAAATAATCGGTCATCCTGTGCAACATCCAGACTCGCCAAATACGCACCATATTTATTTTATTGATATTATCCTGATCTTCTTCTAATTTCAATTGGCACATATATGCGTCCATTCCAAAACCGCAGAAATAATCGTCCCAATAACTCTGAATCCAGCCTTCATTCATATTATATCGGCCGGTTGCCCAACCACTAACTGCATTTGCCCAATACTGAGAAATAAGGTTTGCATATAGAAATTCGCCACGCTGAAATATAGAATAATCCAAAACTCCTCTTTTAAGGGCATTTGTAAACAGCATGTTAGCCGGTGTTTTATCAAATCCTATGGTTAGAGGATTTGTATTCATTTCCATAAAGTCTTCGGTACACCCAAATGACAATATCAATGCGATGGTTATGGCCAAAATTTTATTCTTCATGATTAACAACAATTAAAAATTAAGTACCAGATTAAAACCGTAACTGCGAGAATTGGGAAATGCGGATGATTCCATTCCTTGCAAAATCGATGTATTATAGCTGGACTCAGGATCAAAATCTTCAGTATTTTTGAAAAGATAAGCCAGGTTACGTGCAGTACATGAAACAAACACCCTGTTAAAAGGCGATTTCTTCAAATACTTTCGTGGTAGTTCATACCCGAATGTTACTTCGCGTAATTTTACATAACTGCCATCGTAAATAAACTCTTCGGCAATTGGTGCATTGGACGCAACGTGCGACCAGTATTCTTGCGGATCGACGGGTTTTGTATTTGGTGCCCCGGTAATATCCACTCCTTTGGCCACAAATCCATCTTCCTCAACACCGGGTATCGGAGCCCATTCCCACGACCATTGATTGTTCTCTGTATCCTGAAAAGAAACAATTTGGTGAGTATCATACCATTCCTGACGACCTTCCAATGTTTCGCTGGCATTACCCATTCGGTGTGAATACACATTTGATTTTGAATAAATATCTCCACCTATCCTAGCATCCAGTAAGAAGCTGAGTTTAATTCCTTTGTACCTGAAAATATTCTGTAATCCCCCTACCCAGTCGGGTTGATAATTTCCCAATAGTTTGCCTTCAGACATTGGAAATCCGTTGGAGTCGATAATAATGTCACCATTCTCATTTCGTTTATACCCTTTACCGTACATATTTCCAAAGGCATCGCCCACCTTGGCAGTTATGGTGATGGTATTTTCCATACCGAGCCAATAATTATCGAGTCCTTCTGTAAGTTCAATTACTTTCGATTGATTTTTCGAATAGTTAAAACGAACATCCCATTTAAAATCGCCTAAACTTAAAGGAGTTGCAACAAAGGTAAACTCGTAACCTGAATTTTGAATATTTCCGGCATTTACCATTTGTGCTGAGAATCCGTTGGTACGAGTCGAACCAATCACAATAATCTGATTGCGGGTATTCATTTTATAATACGATCCGTCAAATCCAATCCTGTTATTAAAGAATCGCAGGTCGGTTCCAACTTCCCATGAATTAGTTTTTTGTGGCTTCAAATCATAGGCAGGACGAGTATTCCCTAGCGTTGCGACACCATTTCCATCAATCGAATTCCCCATTCCGTTTTGAAGGGTATAAGTTAAAATGGTTTGATAGGGGCCGGTACCGCTACCTACCTGAGCCATGGAACCTCTGATTTTTGCAAAGGATAATATATTATTTTTCAAGAATTCCAGTCCCGGTATTTCAGTTAAAATTAAACTGGTACTAACGGATGGATAATCATAGCGACATGCATAGGGTGTTAATGAACTGTCCCAATCGTGACGCATCTGCAGATCGATATAGATTGCATCTTTGTATGCTAATTGACCAAAATAATAAAGCGATTGGATCTCCTTTTGAGCGTAACCCTGATTTGTAGTAATAAGGCTTGCACTATAAATGTTAAACAAATCAGGCACTTTCAGTTTTTGTCCATAAGAACTCAAACTACTCGACTCATATTTATAAATGCTTCCTCCCATATTAAAACGACCAATCCAATCGTTCCACATTTCTTTGTGAGCGGTAAATAAAAAATCGGAGTTGTATGAAAATACTTTGTGGAAGCCTAAAGTATAAGCATCGCCAGTATCATTGATTTTATAACTTCCATCAGGGAATTCTTCAATCCTTGTGGAAGACGGATTGTATGTAGCTGTCTTATGTTCTACACGTACATTCCTTACATCAACTCCAGCACGCAACATTGCATTAAACCAAGGTGCAATTTCGTAATCGTATTTAAAGTAACCTGTAACATGTTCGTTTACATCTGCATTTTTATTCTCATTAAGGTTTAATACCTCGAGGCTTGCCTCGGGATCCAAAAATATTTTCTTCAATGCCTCGTGGGCTTGCCCCGAGGATTATTTACTCAAATTAACAATCCAATATGGATTATGAACCTGTTGATGTGTTTTTGTTCCGGAATATAAATTAGCAAATAAATTTTCATCACGATAATCTTTCAGATCTTCCAGACCGATACTCCGTGGCATGCGCACTAATTGATACATTGTGTTGCTCTGCGATTGTGCCAGGCTAGGTCTATTTTCTACTGAGGTTTTTACGAAAGACAAACGTGCTTCAAAACGCATTTTTTCTCCTAGTTTTGTGTTTCCAGAGATACTAGTAGAAAAACGATTCATCCCACTATTTGCAAGAAGCCCCTTGTTTGTCATATATCCAAATCCGGCTCTTACAGTTGCATCCTTATGCGTTCCGGTTAATGAAATATTATTGGTTGCGGTAAAACCTGTTTCAAAAAAATCCTTAACATTATTTGGTTGAGGACTAAACGGTTTTTTTTCGCCGTTCCAAATGTTTACCATTTGACCTTCCATTTTTGGTCCCCACGATTCAAGTGAAGACATACTTGTGTATGGGTCACCATCAGCATCTATAATATTTTGAATAGAATGATCGCCTTCGGAAACATCAAACAAAAAACTACCGGCAGTACCCCTGCCATAAGTATTTTGATATTCGGGTAAACCAATTGCTTCTTCGAATGTAAAGTTTGATGAATAGTTAATTCCTATTCCTTTACGTTTTGAGCCTTTTTTTGTGGTTATTAGGATTGCTCCATTGGCTGCTCGTGTTCCATAAAGAGCGGCAGCACTGGGACCTTTCAAAACAGAAACGGTTTCAATATCTTCCTGGTTTATATCTGCAACGCCATCGCCATAATCGAATCCACCCCATTCCGATGCTTCTCCAATTGCGCTATTTTCAATGGGGATACCATCGATAACAAAAAGCGGACGGTTATCTCCCTTTATAGAAGTATAACCACGAATAATCACATTTGTGGATCCGGAAGCACCGGAACCTACTTTGCTAATTTGCAAACCTGCAACTTTTCCGGAAAGCGAATTTAAAAGGTTGATTTCCTTCGCTTCAATCATCTCCTCGCTTTTTATCTCCTGCACTGAATAACCTAGTGCTTTCTTCTCTCGTTTAATCCCCAGAGCGGTAACAACCACCTCTTCAATGCTTTCGGAATCAGGGGATAGACTGATTGTCAAATCATTTTTTCCCTTAACTTGAATCTCATAAGATTCGTATCCAATAAATGAAATAATTAAAATATCGTTTTCATTGGCATTTAATTCAAACGTTCCGTCAAATCCAGATGAGACACCGCGCGTGGTTCCTTTTATTATAATGTTTACACCAGGCATTGGGTCATCATTCTCATCGGACACTTCGCCCCTTATCATGCGATCCTGCGCATTCGCAGCCAAAATGGTCGCAAAAAATACAATGAGGATTGCGCATAGTTTAGAACAATAAATAAATTTTGAAATTGATATCATTGACCGTATTTTGTTTTTTTAACTAATTGATTTATTCTCATAATAGTCATTGCAGTTCTTGCCCAATATACTAATTGTTTTTCTCTATAATTATTTTTCCTGATTTCATTTCTGTTTTTTCTGATGTAACCCGATAAAAGTAGATTCCGGCATCAATCGTCGGTACGTCTATTCTTTTTCTGTTTTTTGAATTTCCTATTACTGAAAACGCGCAAGAAGAAATAAGCTTCCCGGCAACGTCGTGTAATTCAAAAAGCAGATTACCAGAATTTTCCGGTTCTATTTCCAGGTAAAAAAAATCACTTGCTGGATTCGGGAAAATTTTAAAATCTGATTTTTCGGTAACTGGCAGAATACCTGTGGATTTTAGATATTCTATTACAAGACCATTGGCAATACTTGCTTCGTTTTGAGGAAGCATATTAACCACACTATTATCTGCGATTAGGGTTGAATTTACCCCGCCATCGAGACATAAACCATCGTAAATCTGGTACTTCTCCATAAGTGCAGTTAAACCATTTAATGGTAAACCATTGTTTGTTTCAGAATACTTTTCAGAAACAAAAAAGAAAAGTTTTGATTTGTTCTGATTATACCCAATTGCAGTACGCAGGTCGTTCCCCAAAACTATTTTTGCTTCTGAACTACCTAAAGAATCAAGCCAGCTGCTCTCTCCATTTTTAAGAACCTGACATGCTCCACTAATCACAGTTTTTAACGGATTTGTACCCGCATTTTCCAGCGATGTAATCAATTCAATTTCCTGTCCTGGCTCAATATTGTCTTTTATAAAATCGTAAGCTTTTGAATTTCCGGAAAGCACAAGCTGAGATCCTGTAAAAGGCATTTTCCCAGTACCTTGTACTTGAGAATATTCCTTTTTAATTACTTTGCAGACAAGATTTCCGTTCACAAACGATTCTCCTTCGGGCTCAAGTAAAACTTCCGCTCCCCATTGGTTGGTTATTGATTTGTCGCCAATAAACGAATTGTATAAAACAAGATGGTCAATCCACCGTACATCATTTACTGAGTTTACATCCATCTCTTGTCCATTGGACGCTTTTATCTTTACTTTAAAATCCAAATTTCCAATAGAAGGCACATTGTTCTGATCAAACCAAATCCCGGGAGAAGACTTGCCATTTTCCGGTAATGAGGCGATAATGCCATTACTTACAAATACTTTGTTTAATGAACCTGATTTAAATTCAAAAGGACTGGCATTTATTCCGGCAATGAGTACTTTGTTTTCATCGTCAATTTTGTCAGTCAAGATTTCAGAAAGATTCTTTTTATTTTTATGGGCAATCCCAAAAGCGTCAGTCCAACCCACCTTATTATTGGCCGAAACAGGGTTTAATTTTATTCCCGGATTTGATAGATCAGCTTCCAGTACCCATACCTCACAATTATTTTCTTCGTCTGTTTCATAATACAATTTGCTGTTTTCCTGCAGATATGTAGTTGAACTTGTCTCAAAGGAATACTCCTGCGCGACAAATGACTGTGGCTCATTTACAATAAGCAATGCATTTGGTATAGCTCGTTGAGCTCCGGCACTGGGCGTATTAACGGTTTCTGTTCCCGACATGAGAGTGGTTGACCCACCGCCATCAAAGTTCATACCTTCCCATCCGTTGAGTTCCGTAATCATAAAATCAGCGAGTTCAGATAAGTCCATCCCTTTACTCACATCCGATCGCCCATCAACAGCTACCAAATACAATTTACTTTTATCTTTATTGTAAACTACTGCTGAGCGGGGATGTCTGTCCTCTTCATGATACATCGTTCCTTCTTCTTCAATACTGCTTATTGCACAATTAACTCCTTCTTTTACAATATGCCCCCAACCGCCAATCATTTCGGTAATATGTTTTTTTTCCAGGCTTGGGAATTCTGTATAAATTTGAAGGTAATTGCCAACTTGTGCATTACTTAAATAGGTGTATGCAGTTCCATTACCAGAGAGGATGATTTGTGCTGGAGAAGTCATTGTAACATGAGTTGCTTTATCCACAATTTTGTAATTTCTTAGACCATTTATCAGACCAGAGTCTAAAGGTTCTAATAAAAGTTCTGTGCCCCACTCATTTGTAAAGGATTGGTTTTGGCCCATAAAATGATTATAAATTACCAGGTAATTTAACTGACGTATAATATTTGTACCTTTTATTTCGAATTCGCCGTAACCCGCCATCGATGCTTTTTGCACCATATCAGCCAAGCCAATATATGGCTCGCCATTATCATCTGTATATAATGCAGTATGTTTAATTCGGGTAATGCCGGTACTTGCTATTTCACCTTGAGTGGCAGTTGTATTAAATTGCATTCCATTGGCCATATTAAAGAAATCTGCATTAATGCCACCAATAACATCTTCACCAGAGTCATTTCTTCGTTGAATCATGTGCCCTAATGTTTCTTTATTTACTGCGGCATTTCCGGCGGGATCGATCCATGCAATTTTATCGTTTGCCAAACCCACTTTTATCTTATTGTGTTTATTTGTAAGATCCACTTCAAGGATGTAAATATCCCATGGAACTGATTTTTCCTGGAAGTGAATAGTTTTACAGCCGTTTTTTACAACCGTACTATCTGCTTTTACATATTCATATGCAAAGGACAGTTTTCCCAAACAAAGACAAAAGAAAACAAAAGCAAGAATTCTTAAACGCATATCCAATTTTTTTATTCACTATCAAATAATGCAAACAAATGCTATCAAAAGAAAACAATTACCGGATAAGATTTGATAGTTAATTATTTCTCACAAAAGTGAATTATGTTTAAAATCAAATTCAAAGATATGATTTTTAATTAAATATATTTAATATTAGCCATTAGATATTAAATAATTTTTATAACATTTTCGTCAATTCATTAAATACGTGCATAATAGTCTGTATATGAGTCGATACGTTTGTCCCTGATATTAATGTTTTATTCATCAATAACTATTTCTTTGAGGGGAAATCGAGTTCAATAGAGAGGTTTCATGAGAATTGTGGCTTTCAAAATGTATGCGTCCGATACGAGTTTTGCGAAAAAAATCGAATTATGAAGGATAATTTTTTAGGGAAGAGAATGCTTAATTTCGAGGAGATTTCACTTTAAAAGTAGTTTGGAACTTAATTTTTTTTCCAAGTATCTCTTTTATCCTTCCGTTAAAGTCAAGAAACAACAAATCTTTGAAGTTCTGATGACAACAAATAGATAAATGACTGGAAGATAACGGATGTATTAATCTGTATTTTTGACGATAATTTATTGCTTATTGTAGTATTCTTTTTCTGCCCGGTCGATACCACGCTTGATACCATTCCACAGCCCGTAATTTATGACATGCACTATGTCGAACACCATTAATCCTGGCGTGTCCCGTAAACAGATGTAAACTGCGTTCTCAATATTTGAATTTGTGTCGTTGTTATCCATATGGCTGTTTGCAGCAATAGTCCCATATATTCTACACGCACCATTAACAATTTTTTTTGCATTGTAAATACCATATTCGATAGATTCGTTATCATCCAAACCATATATTCTGTTGAGGTATGCACCTAACAAAAAGACATCAAGTTCTTCAGCAAAACCAGTATTGTTATAATTAGATGTGGCCCAAAAAGAACTAAAATTAGTATATGTTGGGCTTCCCCAATTCTGCCCTACTTGATAACGGTTTCCAAACCACGACGCAGCCCAGTAATAAAGTTTCACCTCTGGGTTTATACTATTTATATTTTGGTTCACCTTTGCAACAAAATCATGTATGGTCATTGAACGAAACTCCCACCATTGTTTATAATATATTCCTTTATTGTGCGATCCATCAGCATTATACGTAAAAATACTGGCGGGAAAATTAGTCACATCTTCTCCGATATAGTTGGAGAAAGCAATGCGGGATGCTTCAGAAAAGTCGGATGAATAATCCGAATAGCGACAATAATCCAGGTTGAATCCGTCAATATCGTAATTGGCTACAATTTCTTTGACAAACTTTAATACAAACTCTTTTACCTCTGGCAAAACAGGATTCAAAAACACGGTAACTTCAGTTTTACTTGGATTATCTTTACCACTCACAAGCGTTCCATCTTTTGTATAGTTGACACAAATCTTGTCATCCCATTCATTTGTTCTGTAAGCCATCCCTTCACGGGTTTTTAGTAAACCTGCGGTGAATATTGTTGCATCAGCAACAACTTTCAAATCACGTTGATGTGCCTCTTCAATAAAATACTGTAAATAATCCCAATCACGGTTGACTGTAATTCCATTAATGGTAGTTAACTCCGGCATAAATTCACTTTTATACAGCACGTCACCCTGGACAGGGCGGACGTTTACCACAATCATATTAAATCCCGTTTTTTTAGCCAGATCAAGATAGGTCGTTATGTTACTTTTTTGTGCGAAAAGTTTAAAATTTGCTTCAGCATCGAGCCATAACATCTTAACTTTTTCCGGCTTATCAGAGGTGTCTTTTTCATCCATTCCTGCAGGATCATCATAGATACTTCCACCGTTATTCACGATATCGCTTCCACAGGATGTAAATAACAATACCAGAGATAAAGTCCAAATAATTACTTTCATATCGACTTATCTTAAACTGTTTTAAAAAGTTTTAAGGGCTGACAATACATTATACTATTCTTTTTTGCAGACAGAAACTTATGCTAATATTACATTATTACCTTTCGAAGCGTGTCATTCTACCACAAGCAACTCCGCCGCCTTCAACGTATATATAAAACAGCATACTGTCATTGTTTTCGTTACTTACTGTTATAGACGAGGTGGCATTGCCAACTCCGCTGGCAGGGAAAGGAATCTCGCCATACCAGTTGCCTATATTCTTCCCAACACAATTTGGGAAAAGATCTTCGTCAGCCACAACACAATAAGTAAATCTAGACCACGCAAATCCACAAGTACCGATATAAGTCTTGCCATTAAAGTCGAAAGCAGAAACATGTCCGTGTATAAGATTGCCCCAATAAGCTCCACCAGCCGATCCGTCATCCTGGACGAAACTTCCTCTGAATTTATTCAATGCGGCGCCATCGTCCGGAGTTCCGTATTTAATAACAATTCCAGAATAAAGTGTCCCCCATAGCAGGGCAGGAACTGTTGTATAAAATCGGGCATTCTCTTCAGGAGCAGACATCGCAAAAGCCTGCCATTTAATTGACGTCGGTTTAGCTGGATATTCCTCACCAATCGGAACACTAACACTATTAATTTCGGAAGTTATGTTTCCTCCTGTTACTTTCCATCGACGAATGGTTCCGTTCGATATTCCATTTTCATACATATTTGTCGAGAAAATCGCCGTTCCATTAACATCGCCGGCAATGTCAAATTTACGGCCAGGCATTCCGCCAGTTGTATAATCCTCAGTGTAGATAAGTTCAGGAGTTTTATCGATGGAGGCCCATTTGTAAACGTTAAATTTGCCATTGGAAACCGCCGGAAGTGTACAACCCACCAAATTTCCTTTATCATCGTTAACCAAAAAGAAAATCTGTCCTGGAACACCTGATATATTCAGCATCTTTT
>CAYZBC010000059.1:0-21243 GCA_964476535.1 uncultured Maribellus sp. | reverse complement strand
GGGCTGAGAATAAAAAGAAAACAATATTTAATTTCCAATACTTGAACACTAATTATTCCAAAACCGAATTTATATACCGATGAATCATTTCCGGTTCAAAACCGCGTGTTTGTGCAAATCGGATAACCTGTCCCATTTTTTCGAATTTGGTTTTTTTCTTCACTGTTTTGGCTTTATCTTTCATTGTTTTAATCAAAACGGCTTTGTATTTTTCTTCATCAATTTCATCCAAACCGTTATGAATTATATCTTCCGGCAAACCTTTCATTCTAAGATAATGGCGCATTTTTACTTTGCCCCATTTATTAAATTTGAATTTGTCTGAAACATACGCTTTTACGTATCTTTCGTCATTTATAAATTTTTCGGCTTTTAATTTTTCAATAATTTCCTCTACAATTTCTTCAACCAATTCAAATGCAATTATTTTTTTTCGGATATCGGTAGAACATTGCTCTGAACGGCTGCACAATTGTGCCATTTTTGCGTATGCCTGATTAGCTATTGATCCTTGATTTTCCATTATAACGATTTGATTTTGATTTGTTCCAATTTAAGGAAAATTAGTTCAAAAACCAATCTCCAGAAACTAAACCCTGATTATCGAAAACAAATCAAGACATTTACAATTCGTCGTGATAAGAAACTTCTGCTTTTACCCCGGTAAAAAATTCTTCCAACTCGGCCAGGGTTGAATCAGTTTTTACAACATCGCGTACAATCTTTCCTTTTTCGAGAATTACTATTCGATTACAAACATCGGTAACATGGTCGAGGTCGTGACTCGAAATCAGGAATGTTTTTCCTTTTTCAGCCGCAAATTCTTTAATGATTTTTCGCAATTTAAATTGTGACGTTGGATCGAGATTGGCGAAAGGTTCGTCTAAAACTACCAATTCTGGGTCGCCCAACAACGCTCCAACAACGCCAACTTTCTTCTGATTTCCTTTCGAGAGGTCGCGGATGTATTTTTTCTTCCCTATAATTTCATCGTTAAAAAACTCAGTAAAATTGCCAAGAAAGGTTGATATATCGTTGGCATTTAAATTTCGTAATTCACCAATAAAAGCAAAATATTCGTCGGAAGTGAGGTACCCAATTGTAAAACTTTCATCGATATAAGCGCCGGTTAAAGCTTTCCATTCTTCCGATTTTGCCACCGGAATATCGTTTATAATTACTTTTCCGCGCGTAGCACGAATTAAATCGAGAACAAGCGAGAAAAGCGTAGTTTTTCCTGCACCGTTATTTCCTATCAATCCAAAAATTTCACCATTTTCAATTTTTAATTCTTCGATATCGAGAACGGCTGTTCCGTTATATTTCTTTTTTAAATTTATTGCCTGTATCATTTTGTTATTGATTATTTATTACCGTTGATTGATTACTATTATTCTCTTTCAAGTTTTCTAACTTCGAACTTCTGACATCCCACTTTTTTAAGTCGCTTTATAGGCCGCAATCATTTTGTGTTTTCGTTTTAAATATTGTTTGGTAAAATAGTCGATTAAACGTGGGTGAAGAACAATGCCAATTAAACCTAATGCGCCGAGAATAATATAAGCAGTGGTACTTCCGAATGCCCAAACAATTAAACCGTAAACGGCCAGTGGACCAAATAAAATAGGAAATGTGATCAGCCAATTGGTTGCACTCATTCCCTGGTAATTGAACATAGCTCGTTGATCGAGATCAACCGATTTGCGACTGTTTAACCCGAGTGCAAAAACTACAAATGTGTTTACTCCAATATTATACAACATCACCACAAAATGGATGTATAAGACTTTGGGCGTAATAAACATGTAACCCAGCGAAAGCAGATAAAATATCACATTTGTCATAGCCATTAGAAAAAATGCCGATTGTAAAATCTGTTTCATTTTAACATTTTGTGCCATTAACAGGGGATAATATCGACTGTGCCATGCCGGGAAAAACTGACCGTACATCATTCCAAAAATCCCAGTCATAAACATACCTCCCATCACTAAAATAAATTCAGGTTTTCCAGCGTCAAAATCCTGATAAAGTATCAATCCATAAAAAATAAAAAGTATCGACATTAATGCTGTTGTGCGCGGACGTTTGTTGCGCGTAATCATTTTTACTTCCAACGAAAGCATTTTTCCGTATTCACCAACCTGGTTAAGCCATGAAAAATCGTAAGTTGAATTTTCCTTTTTCTTTTGCGAAAGTTCGTCAAGATAAAAACGGCTCCACAAATAATTATGATTGAGAATATACAATGCTGCAATTACAATTGGGAACATGAAAACTGCCAAAGGTTGCTTCACCACAAAATCGAAAATGCTGCCAAATGCCACAGTCAGGTCAACAATTCCGAAATAATCGATGGCATAAACTGCCGCAGCAACCGCCAAAAAACCATAAAACCACCAGTTCGATTCGTTGGTGCGCCACTTAATATAAATAGCCAGAAAATGATTTACAAAAATCATCATTAAAAGTGAAGCCAGCCAGGCAATTAAAACCGGAGTTTCCAATTCGTTTATTGCCGATTTAAACGTAAACGGTAACAATAAAAACAAAGGCAGCACATTAAAAAAATGCAACAACGATTTGTTGAGCATGTAGCGCGCAATCCGTTTCCGTTTTACCGGTAAAATCAAAAAAGGTTGAAATCCGAATGTTGGCAGATTTTGTACCATAATTCTTAACACCAACTCAAAACCTATGTAAATAAAAATAAGTGAATTAAATGCAGAAATTTGTCCCTCGGGATGGGATTTTGCCAATTCAGAACTTAAATTAAAACCCATAAAAAGAGCAACCGCAGAAAAATAAATGGCCAGAAAAATCAACACCCCTTTGGCTGCCATATTTTTACTCAAATAGGCGGAGCGAGTAAGTTCGCGCCAGGCAAAATAGGAAAAATTTCGTTTCATGTGTTTATAATTGTTTGTTTTTAACGGCAACACATGTAACTCGCTGAATAATCATCCTCCTGTGTGCCAATATTTGCCATGCTCGTTTCATCTAATTAAAATTTTAAAGTTTTCAAAGGTAATAGATGTAACTCCCTCTTTTTTAACGATGCTTGTTTGTGAAGCATTTCTGCATGGTCGTTTCATATTTATTAATAAGTTTTGATTTATTTGATAGTTGGTTGATTTATTTGGTCGAAAATTACATAAACTATTCTAAAATATCTGTTAAAACCACGCCATCTTTGTATCGGTAAATATTTCCTTCGATATCGAAGATTTCTACCAACACTATATAAACGCCTAAATTTTGGCGCTGTCCGGTTTCGTCTTCCCCATTCCAAACTAATACACCATTTGTTCCTAATATTTCGTTGCGAGCAAGTTTCAGCACAAATCTTCCAGCTGCATCAAATACCGAAACATTGGCCATATAACCGGGCTTGTCCAATTCGTACTGAATTTGATATTCATCGTTATAACCATCGAAATTGGGAGAAAAAGCTTCTGGTTTAAAAGTGATTTTTGGATGATTCACATTTTCCAATTCAACCTGCGAATTTTGATAGCCCGGTGTACCGTGGCCCGATTCAGTGGAAGCAGAGTACCAGTTTTTTGTATCGTTTGTTGCTGCCAAAAACGAAATACGTTCCAGGGAAATCCCTTCTTCATCAGCTAAAAGCGGAGCGTGTAATTTGTCGGTGTAAAACAATTCATCAATCACCTGCATTTCTTTATCCAATAAAACTACATAGTCTTCGTCGTTATTGAATGATGGAAATTTTGCCATTTGAAGAAAACAATCAGGACATTCAATAAAAAAGAAAGGGAAAACGCCATTTGTATCTACCGTTAATGCCAAGTAATTATTGGGTTGAAAAAGAGTATATTTATTTGAAAGTGAATAAATTTGGGTGAGTTCAAGATTTTTGTTGCGCGATGCCAGATACAATTGATTGATTGCGATTTGCTTTTCCGAATTATTATAAATTTCAACATAATCGTTGCCATCCGGAAAAGAATTAAAAAGTACTTCGCTAATTAGAATATCGCCTGGATAAATGAGTTCATAAACCACTTCGGTAGAAACAACAATTTCATCCAAAATAACTTTATCTGCTGTGTAATGGTTGTTCATATAAACTGCAATTTGCAAATTCCGGCCTTGCAGATTTTTTTGTTCAGCAATGTTCGAACCCCAGTTTCCCAAATTTTCTCCGTTCATTTCAAAAAGAGTTTCCTCACCTTCATCTAAAATAAAATAGGCTTTTATATATTTATTTTGTTCGTTGGCACCACTTCCGGTTTCGCTGGCTAAAAGTTGAATGTCGATTGATTTCTTTTCGGAAATATCAATCTTTTCAGAACGCCAAATTACTTCAGCATTAATATCGCGGCACTCAAATCTCCCGCCACCGGTGTTAACCGTTTTTGCATAATCATCATGGCTGGTTAAAACAACGTTTGAGAAATCTAATGTCCAGTTTATAATGCCCTCGAAATCCTGATGAACGGTTGATCCATTTTCATCTCCCCAAACTCCTTTCTCAGGAATTGAAAAAATTTCTTCCCAGATTTCCTGTGCAATTACAAGATTTCCAAGAAACATAAAATAGAATGTTAATAATTTTAGAAGATTGGGTTTCATCACATTTACAATTAGAAGCAAAATACTAACTTTGGCGCACTTTATTGATAGTTAAGACAATAAATTATTCAAAAAATTTAATCGTAATGAAACGACCTTGAAATATAATCTAATACATTTTAAAAAACAGTTTTATATTTCATCGTGAGTTCCATACTTTACAAATAAAACAAAAGTTATAAAAGGATGAAGATTGCAATTGTTGGAGTAAGTGGCGCAGTAGGACAGGAGTTTCTCAAAGTGCTTGCAGAGCGGGATTTCCCGCTGGATGAATTAGTAATTTTTGGTTCGAAAAGAAGTGCAGGAAAGAAATACGAATTTAAGGGGAAACAGCTTACGGTTAAAGAATTAAAACACGGCGACGATTTTAAAGATATTGATATTGCATTGACTTCGGCTGGTGCTGGTATTTCAAAAGAATATGCATCGACTATTACTAAACACGGTGCAATAATGATTGACAATTCAAGTGCATTTCGTTACGATGACGATGTTCCGCTGGTAGTACCAGAGGTAAATGCTGAAGATTCCAAAAATCGCCCACGAAATATTATTGCCAATCCAAATTGTTCAACCATTCAAATGGTTGTGGCATTAAAACCCATAGAAGATCTTTCGAAAATTAAAAGGATTCGGGTTGCAACTTACCAGGCAGCAAGCGGTGCAGGAGCACAAGGAATTGCAGAATTGGAACAACAGGTTTTAGATGTTGCCAATGGGAAAGATGCAATAATTAATAAATTCCAACACCAGTTGGCAATGAATATTATTCCTCATATTGATGTATTTTTGGAGAACGATTACACCAAAGAGGAGATGAAAATGAATTGGGAAACCAAAAAAATTATGCACACCGATGCAGAAGTTGGCGCAACTTGTGTGCGTATTCCGGTTGCCCGTGCACACTCTGAAGCCATTTGGGTAGAGACAGAAAGACCACTTTCGGTTGAAGAAGTAAAAACTGCCTTTGAAAATTTTAATGGATTAACTGTAATTGATAATCCGGCTAAAAATGAATATCCGATGCCACTGTTTGTTTCGGGAAAAGATGATGTTTATGTAGGACGCATCAGGAAAGATGTTACCGATCCAAATAGTATAACTTTTTGGTGTGTTGGCGACCAAATTAAAAAAGGTGCTGCACTTAACGCCGTTCAAATTGCCGAGTGGTTGATTAAAAATAAAGAAGTTTAGGAATATCTAATTTCATTCTAACAAAATAGTAAAGCTCGGGTGACCGGGCTTTTCTTTTGCTTCAGGAAGTTACATTATCTCTTGACTTCATTCCCGCGCAAGCGGGAATCTTATTTTTCAGGAACAGATTCCCTCGTTCGTGGGAATGATGAAAAACAGTGGATTACTGCTCTCCAATTTCCCATTTCGAATTGTATAAATATTCGTTATAAGGGAAACGTTGCGAATGAATACTTTTTACTTTTTCGTATAAATCTTTTTTAAAGTCTTCTATGTTTTTTTTATGAATAGCAGAAATAAAAAGTGCCGGAGAATTGTTTTTCGCCATCCAGGAATTTTTCCATTCTTGTAAAGAGAAATTTTCTTTTGTACGTGGACTTAAATCATCCTCATCCTTTTCAACATAATTAAAAATATCAATTTTGTTAAAAATATACATGGTTGGTTTATCACTGGCATTAATATCTTGAAGTGTGCTATCAACCGTTTCAATTTGCTCTTCGAAACCCGGGTGCGAAATATCGACAATGTGAAGCAAAACATCAGCTTCCCGCACTTCGTCGAGCGTAGATTTAAATGACTCTACCAAACCATGCGGAAGTTTGCGAATAAATCCAACTGTATCGGCCAATAAAAAAGGAAGGTTTCCGATTACCACTTTGCGCACGGTGGTATCCAACGTTGCAAACAATTTATTTTCAGCAAAAACTTCCGATTTGGCCATCATGTTCATAATGGTTGATTTACCCACATTAGTATAACCAACCAATGCTACACGAACCATTTTACCACGATTTTTACGTTGCGTTGCCTTTTGTTTGTCAATTTTTTTGAGTTTCTCTTTTAAGAGAGCAATCTTATCTAAAATAATTCGGCGGTCGGTTTCAATCTGAGTTTCACCAGGGCCACGCATTCCAATACCACCTTGCTGGCGTTCGAGGTGGGTCCACATTCGTGTTAACCTGGGAAGCAAATATTGGTATTGTGCCAATTCAACTTGTGTTTTTGCGTGAGCTGTTTGCGCCCGTTTTGCAAAAATATCAAGAATAAGGTTGGTGCGATCCAGAACTTTACATTCAAGAATACTTTCAATATTTCGAATTTGTGTTGCAGATAATTCATCATCGAAAATAACGGTATCGGCCTCCACAACTTTAATGTAATTGCCAATCTCCTCCAATTTTCCGGAACCAACGAATGTTGCTTTATTAGGAACGTCAAGTTTCTGTGTAAATCTTTTTAATACGGTTGCACCCGCAGTATCTGTTAGAAATTCCAATTCATCTAAATACTCTTTTGCTTGTTTTTCGTCTTGCTTGTGGCTAATTAATCCCACAATAACTACTTTCTCTGTAATTGAAGTTGTTTCTATCATCGTTCCATTAAAATCAAATATAATACCTTGAAAATTAATCTATAAAATCCTCTCGAAAAAATAATTTTTCTTTTGAAGATGTTTAACAAGGGCAAAAAAAACTCCTGACCCCTCAAAAGGGATCAGGAGTACAAAAATATCCTTTTTTTATATCTTATTGCAATACAAAGTTAATCGGAACAGTATAAGAAACATTTACCGTTTTTCCGCGCTGTTTTCCAGGTTTCCATTTTGGAAGAGAATTTACTACGCGAATTGCCTCCTTATCTAACGACGGATCAACACCCCTTGCAATTCCGGCATTAACAACCGATCCATCTTTACTTACCACAAAAGTTACATAAACTTTTCCCTGAATACCATTTTCCTGTGCAATAACCGGGTATTTAACTGCATTGGCTATGTAAGTACGCAATGCTAATTCTCCACCCGGAAACTCTGGCATGTCCTCAACGATGAAAAATACTTCAGCAGATTCTTCCTCTTCTTCTTCAACAGCTGAAATTACAGGAGCTACATCAATTACAGTTTCATCATCTGCTTCTGAATCTTCAATTTCCAATTCATCTTCAATTTCCACATCATCTTCCACAATGTTTAAAACCTCAACTACTTTTGGTGGTGGTGGTGGTGGTGGTGGTTTAATCTCTTGTTCACGTGTAATTGGAATAATCTCTTCTTCCACATCCTGAGACTGAATAGACCCCAGTGAATCAGCTTTAGCTGGCTTGCTGGTCCATTCAAAAGCTAAAAGTGTAACACCTAAAGCTACAACCAATCCGAACATCAGGAATACATTCCTTTTGTTTTCCAAATTGGCTTTTTCTGATTTTTTTAATTCCATATTGATAATTTTTATTGTTTGCTTACTCTATAAATTGCCCTTAAAATTGGGGCTTAAAGATAAAAAATAATTATCAAACTCAAATAAAAATTGTTTCCGATATTATTTTTCTATTGTAACCAGAAAAGTATATGTACTTAGTGCCTCACTTTCACCACTTTACCACCTCGTTTCCCCGGTTTCCATTTGGACATCGGGAGAACAACGTGCAACGCTTCATTGTCTAACGCTGTATCAACTCCCCGAACAAGGCTTACATTGTTGATATTTCCTTTTTTTATCAACCAGAAAACTCACATAAACATTTCCTTCAATTCCATTTTCCTGCGCAATAACCGGGTATTTTACATGGCCGGTTAAAATTTAAGCAAGACATCATTCCCTTCTATAAATTCTGGCATCTCTTCCACTTCGAAGCTATTATCAACTAACCCAAAAACAGAAACCTCAACTTTTTGAGGAGATAGTTCCTTTTTTTCGTTTGGAGTTTGATGAATACAAACAAAGAACGCCAGCTTCTATATCTCTGCAGAATAAATTTGTTCTAACAAAAACTTTACCACAAATTATCTTTTCAAAAAATTTAAAAAAATACGAATGTTGTATCCTGATTATTATTGACATAAAAATTCCTCAAATCAAAACCTATTTGATTTGAGGAATTTAATTGAGGGTACAAAAATAATTTTGACAACTAAAACTTATAATAAATAAGACAGAGGAGAAAAATCTCCCCTGCCTTAATTATATCTATTTTTTAAACTGATTTTGGAGAAGGTATTTCGAACTCAGCTCTTCGTGGATTAGCAATTAATTCATTTGCTTTATTTGCTTTGTTTCCAACAAATTTTTCCGTTTCACCATCAAATTCCAACCATGGTCCAACTATATATTCCGCTTTATCTTCTGGTACACCCATACCATCGCGGGCAATAGCATGTATTTTCATAAATTCTTCGTAAGCCAGTGGATTATCACCAAAACGACCTGCTTTTTCGTTAAAAGGAACTTTTTTACCAAGGCGATACGAAGTATTCATAAGATGTCCAAGTGCACAACTATAATGGGCATCGTACATATTTCCATTGGCCATTTTCGGGTCGTTGGCACGACATGCGGTTATAAAACTTCCCCAATTGCCACCGGGAGTTTGCCTTACGTCTGTAATTGGTACATTCCGAGCCTGACTACCATTATGCGATTCATATTCCCCATCCCGAAGAACTCCACCGTCTTCAAAATAAAACCGGTTTGTTACTTCTCTTTTATAACCTTCATAGTTTACGTTTCTTACATTAAAAAATACATATTGTCCGTTTGCAAATTCGGCAAGAGCAAACATGGTATTTGGTGTTTCCCCCTGGTCTTCCCAGTTAAACCTTCCTCCAATTGCCATTACACGTTTAGGATGTGTATTTTCAACTGCAGCATCAAGCGCCCAATAAGCCACATCCAATTGATGCGTTCCCTGATTATTTAATTCGCCGTTACCTGCTGCCCAGAACCAATGCCAGTTATAATGCACGAGGTTTTTATGAAATTTAGCAATATCGGCATGTCCTTTCCAAAGGTTCCAATCTAAATTGGCGGGCGGATTTGATGGCGACTCAAAACCAATGCCTTCTCTTGGTTTACATGCTAATCCATGCGAAACTACCATTTTACCGTACTTTCCTGAACGAATATCAGAAACCTGTCTTGCCCAACTTGGATCACTTCGTCGTTGTGTTCCATGTTGAACAACAATTCCATACTTTTCGGCAGCAGCTAGCGCCACACGCCCTTCATAAATATCATGACTTGCAGGCTTCTCAACATAGATATGCTTTTTAGCCTGAGCTGCCCAAATAACCATTTGAGAGTGCCAATGATTTGGTGTTGCCACGGTGATGGCATCAACATTTTTATCGTCAAGTACATAACGTACATCTGCAACACCTTTTACATTGGAGCTAAGTCCTTCTTTTTCGCGTAATTGTTTAACACGTTCCTCAAGTATTAAACTATCAGGATCTACTAGATAAGCAATTTCCACATTATCTTGTCCGCCAAATCCATTGATATGACTTTTACCCCGGCCGTTTACACCACAAATTGCTATTCGCAAACGTTCGTTGGCTCCAAGAATTGAAGCATACGATTTAGCACTGAGCCCCATTCCTCCAATAGTTATACCTGCAGTACCGATTAAACTTTTTTTGATAAAATCTCTTCTTTGTGTCATGCTTTTAAATTTTTGTTGGTTTAGTATATTGATTTATTTACCGGTTTTTAAAAGACGTAATTTATTACAGTTTAGTTAGAAGTCTAAATTAACCAAAAAGTGTAGAAAAACAATAAATGGTTGATTGGTTTATCTCATAAACCAAATAAACTAAAAGAAAGAATACACCAATTCATCCGAAACTTCAGTTTGAAATTTTTTTATATTTTCATAAAGATCTTCAAAAAGATGCCTTTTGTTTTGGAGTTGAACACTGATTTTTAAACCAATTTTAACAGGAAAATAATCGCCAGAAATAATACATTCTACAATTATTCCTTTTTTTACATTCAGCTCAATTTTTAAAATATTTCCTTCAAATTCAACCTCATTTTTAAACGTATATTTTGGTGAATATCCAAAATTCCAATCCCAGGTTTTAAATTTTTCGTGAGCAAGCATTTCAATTTTTTGAATGTCATTTTTACTTAATTCATAATGAATATTCTCATCCTTTTCCAATTGAACTTCAATCAGAAATTGAATGAATTCAGAAACCTCTAATTTCTGTTTCAAAAACACTGAAATATTCGCAACCTCGCTGCGATTCGATTGTACTGCTTTACTTTCATATTTTCCAGGAGTTACTTTTATAGCTTGCCCCAGATTTTTAAGATCGGAATTAAAAAGCAGTGTTCCATGGTGCAACACTCGGTTTTTAAAAATATGTTCGGCATTTCCAGAAACCTTTTTACCTTCAATTAATAAATCATTCCTGCCCGAAGTTGTAGCAGTAACACCTAATTTTGCAAGTGCACTTACAACCGGTTGTGTAAATTGGTTAAAACTAATTTCTGCCGGACTTTTTACATTTTTAATGAACGAGAAATTTACATTCCCGGCATCGTGAAAAACTGTTCCACCACCAGAAATACGGCGAGCAACGGTTACGTTTTTTTCACGAACAAACGGATAATTTATTTCGCCCAGAGCATTTTGATGTTTGCCTAAAACAATGGTGTCTTCGCCTTGCCAAAGCATAAAAACATCCTTATCTAAATTTTTCAGAAGATACTCTTCGGCAGCTAGGCAAAAATATGGATTACTGTTTTTTAGATGAATACAAAACATAATTTGCAATTTTTTAGAAGAGGTCAATTTACGATTTGTAATTTACAAAATGCGAATTTTATTTAAGATCGCTTATTTTTTAAATAATTTCTCGTCACTCTGAATTTAATTTGTATTGATTAACTTTGAACATGAACTAATACCAATTGAAAAATGAACCGAATTTATCTTTTCATCCTCATCTTTTCTGTTTTTTCTTCTTGCACAACCCAACCTAAATTTCAGCAAGAAACAATCGACAAAGCACTTGAAAACGGCAAACGAGCCAACGAAGGTTACGTTCGAAGTCTGAACTTTGTAAAAGGCTGGCTTACCAAAACCGACAGTGCCAGTGGGCTGATTCCAACAAATCTCACCAAACTAAAAGATGTTTGGGAACCTCACAATTCGGCAGCCGACAACTATGCTTTTATGGTTTTAACAGCATACCTGCTCGATAAGGATTTATACAACGGTGAAATGCTGGATATGCTAAACAGCGAGAAAAAACTGACTTCAAGAGTAAAATCACTACCTGATATCTGGTCATTTTCAAAACAGAATTTTAAAGCGGATGAATTAAATATGGCCATGATAATTTTCGGAACTTCTGAATATATCAAAGACGGATTGATTCCAATCAATGAATACATTGGACAATCTCCCTGGCAAAACCGCATGATGGAAATGCTCGATGATTTATCAGGTTATATGGAAAATGTAACTGACCTGGAAAAATATTTTAATCGAACGGCCTCTACCGAAGAAGTAAACGGCGAAATGTTACAAACTTTGTCGCGTGTATATTGGATGACCGGAGAACAAAAATATCTGGATTGGGCCGTTAAAATTGGTAATTATTACATGTTGGGTGAACGTGATCTTTCACAAATCGAATACCTAAGAATTCGGGACCACGGTTGCGAAATTATTGGTGGTTTAAGCGAATTGTATGTAACGCTTCATTTTGCAAATCATAAGAAAAAGGAACAATACAAAGAATCGCTTTACAAACTTTTAGACCGTGTTTTAGAAATTGGCAGAAACGAGGATGGAATTTTCTACAATGCGATAAACCCAAAAACAGGCGAAATTGTAGATGAAAAAATAGTTGATAACTGGGGTTATGTTTTCGATGCATATTATTCAGTTTGGCTGGTTGACAAAAAAGAAGAATACCGCGAAGCAGTTTTAAATGGTTTTACAAAACTGAATGAAAAATACCGCGATTATAAATGGGAGGGCGATAGCCACGACGGTTACGCCGATGCCCTGGAAAGTGGAATTAATCTCTACAACCGTGAACCTGTTCCCGAATTAAAAAGCTGGATCGACAGTGAAATGCAAGTGATGTTTGCTATGCAACAGCCCGATGGAATAATTGGTGGCTGGCATGGCGACGGAAATTTTGCACGCACCGCAATTATGTACAGCCTTTGGAAAACTCAAGGCACTCACATTTATCCCTGGCGCAACGATGTAATTATTGGTGCTGAAAAATTCGGCGACGAAACTTACATTGTAATTACTGCCGAAAATGATTGGAGCGGAAAACTGGTTTTCGATTCACAACGCCACAAAACCATTCTAAACCTTCCTATTGATTATCCAAGAATTAACCAGTTTCCTGAATGGTTTACTGCAAAAGACGATGAAGAATATTCTATTGTTTCTTCACAAAAAGAAATTAAAAGAACTTATTCGGGCGAAGATTTACTTAATGGAATTCCAATAAATCTTAATAGTGGAGAACAATTGGTAATTGTAATTCAATAGTCGAAAAAAGGATGGCATCGTTTTAAGCGATGCCATTCCTTTTTTTACAAACTTGTATAAGATTCGACTAATTAAAATTTATTTCTAACGATTTTTTAGGTTTTGTAACTGATTGAATATGTTCAATAGTTTTCCATTTATTCAAATCCGGGTCACCCACTTTCACCGTGTAACTGCCTTTTTCAAAAACTTTAGGAATCCAGTTGTTTCCTTTAATTCTTATTGAATATTCCATTTCGTTATTTCGCTCGTTTATTACCTGAACAACAGGATTAATTAATCCGTTGATTTTAAGTTCGGGTAAAAAAGCTGCTGCTTTTCTATCGTAATTATCCTCCTGGCTCACGGTTATTGGCCAACCATCGTAAGGTTTTCCTCCGACAAAAGGATCGGCAAAACGAGGCCAGTTAGCAAAAGTAATTGTACGCGCAGATTTATCGAAAACAATGATTCCGTAACCCGTAGAACGGTCGTACAAATTAGCAGGTTCTTTCCCCGATTTATCCGGGTTTGCAATAGCAAGAACCGTCATTTTATTACCAAATCCATCAACAAAATCGCCGGTGTACTTTGGCGCTCCCGGCTGGTGATTTCCTCCTTCTTCCGGTGGATAAAAGCGGCGTGGCCAGATATTCGAAATCGATGGAACGCAAATGGCAAAACCAGCATCGCCAAAATTATCGACTCCATATTGTAAGGAAGAACCAAGATGTTGATCGCCGGCAATATGAAAAGCAAAACCTTTTCGAATCGTTTTTATTGCCTCGTTTCTTCCAGTTTGTGGCCAACCGTTAGAATCGAAATCGGTAACCATTTTATCATCGGGTGCATATTCATTCTGATCAAAAACCTCAAGGCTTGGAACGTCCTCATCGCTTTTTGACGATTTAGGCAAGGTTGCCACATTGTTAAAAATAGTTTGAGAAAGTAATGTTTTCATCTCTGCCCGGTTATCCCATTTTGTTACCCAATTTTCAAGGAATTCCAATTGCCGATCACCCAACAATTTGGCATCCGAGTGAAAAGCATCATTTACAGCATCAAATTCTGGATTTTGTGGCCACCCGTTTGATATATTTGCTTTTGGAAGCAACGGTTTTGGTGCCGATTTAAATTTTCGATCTTCAACAACTGCAAAACTAATTCCGCCATAATTTACTTCGGTGTAATACACACCAATTCCCTGTTGAATGGAGGCCGGATCGTAAGGATCGGGCAAATGCCCTGTTTGTGTGCGATCCACTACATTCACAAAAATAGCCGGCATTTTATAACCGCCGCTATCCTGTCTGTCTTTTGCACTTCCATTTTTTATTGCTGCTTTCCCGCCATTTCCCCAAACATTTCCATGAAATACGTCATGATCGTCAGGAATACTGATACTTGGTATTTTTCGCAACAAGTCGCCATAAGCCCAACCATAAATGTACCACTTACGCAAATAATCCAGAATTGCCATATTTACCGGTGCTGTTTGAAGTCCGTAACCGGCAACTCTTTCGTAAATCTGATCGCCGGTAAAAAACAATAAATCGGGATTTTGTTTTTTTACATTTCCCCATAAATCGTTGTTTGGGTAGCCTAAATCGTTATTCCCCGTAAACGCTGCAACCGTTAATTTATCCTGGTCAAACGGCTCTTTTCGAATTTCTCCTTCATAAAAAAACTCCTCTTTTTGGTCACCGTCGGCAACCATTATATAACTTACCCTGTAAGGAATTATTTTAGTATTGTCCCAATTTTCAACCCGAAAAATTGCAGTCCGGGCATTTCTGTCAATCGGTGCTTGATCAATGGTTCTCCAAACTCCATTTTCATTTATTTGCAGTGTAACAAACTGGTTGTCGTCTTTTCCCATAGGTGGCATTTGGGCACTCATTTTTAAAGTTCCACGACTAAGTGTATATTGTGTAAAAAGTACCGGACCAAAAGCTCTTTCAGCATGATGGATCAACTTTGTTCCACTGGCTTTCCAAATGGCAAAAACCACACTTGGTAAATTTTTTTCAGTAACTTCATTAAAATCGCTTATCAATCCAATTGAACCAAAAAAAGTTTTTCCAGGAATATCGTTCCGTATTTCACTTGTCAAAAGTTCGTTGTTTGCTTTTCGGATAACCTCAATTTCAACTTTGTAATTTTCTCCCTCAGGAGTTGCAGTAACCTTTAAAATTACCCCCTCTTTTAAATAAGGTCTTACCCCCTCCGCATTTTTCACATATTTAACCGGTATTTCTCCAATAAACAGTTCGCCGTTGGTAGTAATTCCCACGTTTAACCCGCTTCCATAAATCGCATCGTCGCGGTAATCATTAAATTGTCCTTTTGAAGCCAGCCTAAAACCTACCCAATTTCGCGATGATTCTGTTTCGTTCAAAAGTTTAACCTCCACCGACATTTGCAAAGAACCTGCTTCTTCGCCCATTCGGTAGGTAAGTAAACTAATATTCCGGTTCCAATCCGAAGCCAGGCATTCAATCTTCCCATCGTTTATTTGCCAGTCCTGAATACGATTTGCCCAGTAATCTGCACCCAGCCAAATTCGGTTTGTCTGCGGTTGTTTCATCTTGAAATCGGCAGCATGCACAAAAAATGTACAACTTAATACTAAAACAAATACGTTTAATAATTTTTTCATGATTTTGTATTTTCTTTTTTTATGAATTTTTCAAATTGCTGAAAATATATTGTAACAATTAACAAAGATCATTCGAGTACCTTGAATCTTCAAAGATTCTAAAATTTTTTATCAATCAGAATGACTAATTTAAGTATTTTCGCTGAAACAAGATTACCAATCGTATAAACCTTCGATTATGAAACATACTTCCTTTTTACTTTTTATTCTAACGCTGCTTTTTATTTCGTGTGAACAACAAAACAACATCGATCTTTCCGGTGAATGGCAATTTCAAATGGATCCGGAAGATGTCGGGATTTCCGAAAAGTGGTTTGAAACAAATTTGCAGGAAACCATTCAATTGCCCGGTTCGATGGTAGAAAACGGGAAAGGTTTTGATATTACACTTGAAACCCAATGGACAGGCGAAGTAAGAAATCCCGAGTGGTACAACGATCCAAATTACGCACCATATCACGACCCAAACAATATTCGATTTCCGTATTGGTTGCAACCCGATAAAAAATATACAGGTGCTGCCTGGTACAGTAAAAAGTTATACTTCCGAAAAATTGGAATGAAAAAGAGGTTTGGTTAAATCTGGAGCGGGTGCACTGGCAATCGTCGGTCTGGATAAATGGCGAAAAAGCAGGAATACAAAATAGTCTGGCTACTGCACATTTATTTACTATAACGCCCTATTTAAATGAAGGAGAAAATACCATTACTGTTTGCGTAGATAATCGCACAAAAAACATTGATGTTGGACAAGATTCGCACAGCATTTCTGACCACACCCAATCCAATTGGAACGGAATAGTTGGGGATCTTTTTTTGCATTCAGCCGGAAATATTTATTTCAAGAATATTCAGGTTTTCCCTGACATTCAAACTAAAACTGCCAATTTAAAAACCACTGTATTTAATTCAACCGATAATAAAGAAACCATAAAAATAAAGGTTGAGGCCAAACTGAAAAACGGTGAAATTACAACAAAAGAAAAGTCATTTGATTTTACCCTTGTACCCGGCGAAAATATTATTAAAATGAATTATGGTTTGGGTGAAAACGCTTTACTTTGGGACGAATTTAATCCCAATGTTTATACGCTTTCCCTGAGTTTAAAATCCAAAATTAGCAGAGAGAATAAACAGATTGATTTTGGATTACGCGAATTTAAAGTTGCAGGTACACGGTTTGCCATAAACGGGCGTCCCGTTTTTTTGCGTGGAACATTGGAATGTGCCATTTTTCCCAAAACCGGTTATCCTCCCACACAAATCGAGGGTTGGAAAAAAGTCTTTACAGCCGTTAAATCGCACGGTTTAAATCATGTCCGATTTCATTCGTGGTGCCCGCCTGAAGCGGCTTTTGAAGCTGCCGACGAAATGGGAATTTACCTGCAAGTTGAATGTTCGTCGTGGGCAAATAGCACAACTCGCCTTGGCAGTGGCGAACCGATCGATCAGTACATTTGGGACGAAAGTAAACGGATTATAAAAGCGTATGGAAACCACCCGTCATTTGTAATGCTGGCTTACGGAAACGAACCAGGCGGACCAAAATACAAAGAATTTCTAAGCGAATTCGTTTCATATTGGAAAGAGAACGATACGCGCCGCGTTTATACCGGTGCCGCAGGTTGGCCGGCTCTCGAAGTAAACGATTACCACAGCCTTCCACAACCACGTATTCAGGGTTGGGGCGAAGAATTAAAAAGTGTTATAAATGCTGAACCACCAAAAACTGATTTCGACTGGTCTGAAAAAATTCTGGATGATGGAATTCCTGTGGTTAGCCACGAAATTGGCCAGTGGTGTGTTTATCCCAATTTTAAGGAAATTGAAAAATATACCGGCCCTTTAAAAGCTAAAAATTTTGAGATTTTTCAGGAAAGTTTAATTGCCAACAACATGGAACATTTGGCTGATAGTTTTCTTTTGGCATCGGGTAAATTACAAACACTTTGTTACAAAGCCGACATTGAGGCAGCTCTCCGAACTCCCGGATTTGCAGGTTTTCAATTGCTCGATTTACACGATTTCCCCGGACAGGGAACAGCACTGGTTGGTGTTCTCGATCCGTTTTGGGAAGAAAAAGGATATGTTTCGCCGCAAGAATACAGCCGCTTTTGTAACTCAACGGTTCCGCTGGCACGTTTGGAAAAACGTATTTTTCAGGAAGGTGAAACAGTAACAGCAAGTATCGAAGTTGCTCATTTTGGAGAAGAACTTTTAAAAGATGTAAATCCTGTTTGTAAATTGATTGGAACCGAAGGAATAATAGCGGAGTGGTCGTTGGGCCAGCAAGATATTCCAATTGGAAATGCCATTCAGCTAGGAAAAGTGATTCATCAATTCGGAATTAAAAATAGTCCTCGTAAATTAACGCTCGAAGTTGCCGTTGGCGAATATTCCAATTCGTGGGATATTTGGGTTTATCCGAAAAATAATTTAATTGAACCGGAAGAAATTAAAGTAGTTGAATCACTTTCTCCTTCAACCATAAAATATTTAAAAAATGGCGGAAAAGTATTGCTGAGCCTTGGAAAAGGAAAAGTAGCTCCTGAAATGGGTGGCGATGTTGGCGTTGGTTTTTCAAGTATTTTCTGGAATACTGCGTGGACTGGCGGACAAAAACCTCTTACACTTGGAATTCTTTGTAATCCTGAACATCCTGCATTGAAACTGTTTCCAACAGAGTATCATTCAAACTGGCAGTGGTGGGACGCAATGAGTCATTCAGATGCCATTAAAATCAATGAATTTCCCGCAGAACTAAAACCCATCGTTCAAATTATCGACGACTGGGTAAGTAACCGAAAACTGGCATTGATTTTCGAAGCAACGATTGGAAAAGGAAGTATTATTATTAGCGGTGTGGATTTAATGAACAATCTTGAAAATCGATTGGAAGCCCAGCAACTAAAATCCAGTCTTTTAAATTACATGTCTGGAAATCAATTTAATCCCAAAGTTGAACTCTCCGAAAATGAAATCGTAAAAATATGAAATCATTAAAATTTTATTTTATTTTCTATCTCCTTTTTATTCTAACTTCTTATCAGGCAGCAGAGATAAAAGAAGAATTTCCAACTGAAAATTCAGCAGAAAAAGAATTGTACGATCCGCTAAAACAACCGTTTCGTTATACTTCAATTTGGAATATGCCAATTGGAAGTAATACAGTTTTTGTTCATATTAATTTTAAATAATTCTTAAAAATCAATGGTTAAGTTTGCATTTAATCACTAACATCGCATGTATTCAAATGCAAAATATTTGATGTCTGGTATCTAAAAATAAAATAAATGAAGACAAAACATGATTTAAAATTGTTGCTTGCGTTATGGAATTTAATGATATTAATTTTACTTGTTCCACATTCGGCTCAAACCCAAAATTATATTGAATCACAACGTGTTACACTTCCCAACGGTTGGCATCTCACTCCGGCAGGAAATATTATTCCATTGGGAGATTTGCCACTTAATATTGCAATTTCACCATCTAAAAAGCTGGCAGCCATTACAAACAATGGCCAAAGCACACAAACAATTCAACTGGTTGATATTAAAAAGGGAATAACAACGGATTCAGTAATTATTGGCAAATCGTGGCTCGGGCTGACTTTTTCAGCCAATGGAAAACAATTATATGCTTCCGGAGGCAACGACAATATTATTATCAGGTATGAAATACGAAAAAATAAATTTTCAACTGCTGATACTTTTGTAATTGGCTTGCCCTGGCCGGAAAAAATATCCATTGCCGGACTGGCTTTGGATGATAAAAACAACAGATTATATACTGTTACAAAAGAAAATAACTCACTTTATGTTATCGATACCGAATCGAAAAAGATTCTTTCACAACATGCTTTGGGCGGCGAGGGCTACACATGTATCTTATCACCGGATATGCGAACGCTTTATGCTTCCTGCTGGGGATGCGATAAAATAGTTGTTTTTAATACGAATCAGCAAAAAATTATCGGAACAATTGCGGTAGGCGATAATCCCAACGATTTATGTATTACCAAGAATGGAAGATTTCTGTATGTTGCCAATGCAAACGACAATTCGGTTTCGGTTATAAACACCCAACAAAAGAAAGTTATTGAAACACTTAATGCAGCACTATATCCGAATGCCCCTGCTGGCTCTACAACAAATGGTGTGGATTTAAGCAAAGATGAAAAAACTTTATTTGTTGCCAATGCCGATAATAATTGTCTTGCAGTTTTCGATACAAGCGAGCCGGGAAACTCAAAAAGTAAAGGATTTATCCCAACGGCCTGGTATCCAAGTTGTGTGAGAATAGCAAAAAACAAAATTCTGGTAAGTAATGCCAAAGGACTCACGTCAAAGTCAAATCCTTATGGACCAAACCCTTACAGAAAAGGTTCGGAAGTAATTTATCAGGAAGGAGGCAAGGAAAAAA
Organism: uncultured Maribellus sp.; assembly: GCA_964476535.1. Lineage (GTDB taxonomy): Bacteria > Bacteroidota > Bacteroidia > Bacteroidales > Prolixibacteraceae > Draconibacterium. The sequence goes on along the minus strand of CAYZBC010000059.1, from coordinate 1,082 downwards.
AAATGAACGTGCAGTACATTGGCAGCCTTTTTAAAGGTACTCTTGAGATAATAGATTATCCTGATGAAAAGCAAATGGAATTGTATTCCCAGACAGTTTTCGACAATACGCCATATATTAAAAGCAAAGAGCTAATTTCTGAAGGTGCCGCAGGAAATCCAATTCCGCAGAAAGTGGGTGATCCATCTCCGATAAAATATGTTTTTTATATCATAAAAGAAAACCGGACTTACGACCAAGTCTTAGGCGATATTCCGGAAGGAAACGGAGATACAAGTCTTGTTTTATTTGGGGAAAAAATAACCCCAAACCAACATGCACTTACCCGCGAATTTGTTTTACTCGATAATTTTTATGTAAACGGAGAAGTAAGTGCCGATGGCCATAACTGGACAATGGGAGCCTACGGAACCGATTACCTTGAAAAAAACTGGCCAACTAGTTATGGAGGTAGGGGCGGCACGTATCCGGGTGAAGGGAAACGGAAAATTGCAAACAACAAAGACGGATTTCTTTGGGATTTTTGTAAACGGGCTGATGTTTCCTATCGCTCTTACGGTGAATTTATGGATAACGACAAACCCAGTATTCCGGTACTGCAAAATCATTTTTGCCCGGGATACATCGGTTGGGATCTTTCTTTTCGGGATACCAGTCGGTTTCGCCAATGGAAAAATGATTTCGATTCCCTTTTGGCAGCAAACGCACTTCCTCAACTCAATACGATTCGGTTTGGAAACGATCACACCGTTGGTTTAAGTCTTGGGAAACCAACCCCTTTTGCACAGGTTGCCGATAACGATTTGGCAGTTGGAATGTTTGTTGATTATCTGAGTCACAGTTCGATATGGAATAACAGCCTCGTACTAATTGTCGAAGATGATGCCCAGAATGGTCCCGATCATGTAGATGCGCATCGAAGTACAGGTTATCTGGCCGGTGGATATGTGAAACAGGGTTTTGTTGATCATACTCCATACACAACTGCATCTTTTTTACGCACCATTGAATTAATACTCGGCCTCCCGCCAATGAGCCAATATGATGCAGCAGCAACACCATTGTGGAGATGTATGCAGAAT
>CAYZBC010000058.1:0-21365 GCA_964476535.1 uncultured Maribellus sp. | reverse complement strand
AAATACTTTGTATGCCCTTGCCCTGGCGGGAAAGATATCCCTGTTTTTTTCGATTCCTCATCTAAGTGAACGTAGCTCTTCCGCACAGCTTAATCATTTTATTCATATTTCTCTCCTTTCTTTAATTCTTATGCCGCTTCGACGAGCCTGTCAAGCTCTTTCCAATCGGCTTTGTAAAAATGGTTTTTCCCGATGAATACGAGGCTATACATCTTAATTTGCTCCCAAATTGTTTATTTTTATTGGTGTTCGCGATTTTCAATTCAGTTTGGTGCCCACTCCTGGTTATCTTTGCAGGTACAGAGATAAACCAGTCAATAATGTCCGGTGTTCTTGCCGTTTAAACTTGTCTTTCTTTTGGCGCATCATCACCGAAATGTTGTAGGCAAAAACGCTTAGTTAGCTTCAATGATTATTTCTTCGTTTCGGTATAATTGGAGCAAGCTCCATTCTACTCTCAACTTCTGAAATAATTGCCAAAGGATGTCGTTTGCCCAAAAGTCACCGACCCTTTATTCCCCTGGCTACGGGAGGCACTTATTTAGTGTCCGGGACGGTGAAATTTTCATCACCAGTCTTTTTTTGCCAGTTTTTCAGCATGTTTTTATAAAGATTTATTTTAGTAATGTAATTATTGTCCACCGCCAAGTTATTCATTTCTCCGGGGTCGTTTTTTACATCAAAGAACTGTTCACCGTTCAAGGCTCCATCCTTGTTATTATATACCACATATTTGTAATTAAGAGTTTGAATCATCCGCCCGTTTCCCATCTCCTTGCCGTTTTCGGCTAGCATTGTTTCCACTGCCACATAAGTTCGCCAAAAAGGCACGTTTTCCCCTAGTATTAGAGGCTTTAGGCTTTTTCCAGTAAAATGGGAGGGTATAGCCGTATTAGTGAAATCCAGAAGTGTGGGAAATATATCCAAGGCTGGAGAAACAAGGTGTAGACTGTCCACAACTCCCGCTGGCGAAACTCCCATGTAACTGATAACGCAGGGAATATGAACAGACTCATTATAAAGAACCTTTTTTTCGTTCCACTGATGGGCAGAAATTCCATCACCATGATCACTAATAAAAATCACAACTGTATTTTTTTCCTGATTCGTATTATGCAGAGCATCTAAAACTTTCAAGATCTCCCTATCAACTTTTTCAACCATGCGGTAGTATCCCCAGAGGTACTGTCTCCATGTCGTTTCGTCATACTCTTGTACAGGAAAATGTTTACCACCGTCCATTCCTTGAAATTCGCGGATCACCCCAGGCTCATTATTCGGAATGTTAAAGTTTGCAGGCAAGGGGGGCAATTCATCAACGGAGGGAAAGGGAGGAATAGGGCCACTGGGAAGACGGTTATTTGGCATATTAGCCAGAGAACGGGCCAACTGGCATATATCATGGGGATTAAGAAATGATGCGGTCAGAAAAAATGGTATTTTTCTGTCAGTTTCTAAAAAGCTGACCGCCCTATCGGCCACACCGGCATCGTTCATGTCGCCATTGAAGGTTTCGTAATTCTTACTCCCCTTGTACGCCACATGCCATTTACCGTGATAGGCAACATCATAACCAGCGTCACTCATGGCCTTACCAAGAAGAGTATAATTCGGATTGCCTTTACCGGTATTAGCGGTAATTCCGGTTTCATGGGGGTATTTCCCGGTTTGTAAACTTGTCCGGAAAGGCATGCAGAGAGGTTGTACCGCATATGCTCTTGAGAACCGGATCCCATTTGCAGCTAGCCTGTCCATTGCTGGTGTAGTGCAATAGGGATTCCCCGTGTTGCTCATTGCCATTGCGGTCTGTTGATCAGTTATGATAAGCAGTATATTCGGTTTCTGCTTCGATTCAGAAAACGCATTATAATTCTGAATAAAAAAGAAAAAAATAACGATACCTATTCTAATCAAAAAAAAATTAGTCATTGCAATCCTCCTTTTTTGTTTCTAAATGAATACATAATATAATATTTAAACCTTTTAAGGGTATCATTTCAACTGATAAATTTATTCGCCTTTTCCCAGGCCTCAATAAACATATCTCTGAAATATTCTACCGGTCCGAATTCCTCAAATTCATTTACTACAAGCCCGTTTATTTTATAGGCACGCCCAAATTCTGAAACCTTTTCAAGCAATTCGTCAACGAACAGCTCGGGGACTGGGTTAAAGAACCTGGGGACAACCGGACTGTTTATTTTTAGCAATTCTTCTGCCTGCCCTGTCCAATTCATGGTAATACAAACATCGGCGCCAACCATCTCGGTAAAATGCTGAAGCCCCCTGACCCCTCCACCAATGAAACCAATCTGTGGCCATTTTGCCTTGGTGATTTCGTAGGTTTTTTTGGCTATTGCCAGTCCTGCCATATATAGGATATCAGGTGAAATGTCAATTTTGTTCTCAGCCACCCATTTCTGAAGGTATTCATCGTAAATACCTGTGATCAGCGAATAATATATCTTTGGGCTTTTGCCTGTCCTTTTTGAAATCCGGTCGTACATTTCACAAATATTAAGGGCCTGGCCTAAACCCATTACTTCGGTGGCATTGATGGGCGTATTTTCACTGATTAATACATCCATCGCCTCCAGACCAGCTTTGGTGGCCGGAATTTTAATCATCACATTCGAACCCATTTCGCGGTTTAACCTCCCCTCATTAATAATTACCTGTGGGTCTTTTTCGTGGATTGGATCTCCCTGAATACTTACATAACCATGCTCTCCATGAGAGGATTCATAAATGGGCAAAAATATTTCAGCAATTTTTTTTACAAGTTTCCTCTGTAGGATACACTGAACTTCATTAGGGTCATTTGATTCAGTAAGGGCTTCTTGCATTAATGCCTTGGCATATTCTCCTTCTGTTGAATGTGACAACATTTTCCAGGTGTAAGAAGGATTCTGTGTACAACCAATTGCTCCCGCTTCAATTGCCAGTTTTGCCTCTTCCCGTGTAACGTTATTTATCCAGAATTTTGTTGGGGTCAGTTTACTGACGCGCTTAAAATAATCACTATTCATTTTATTCTATTTTGAAATTCATTTTATTATTAAATTCCTAAAACTATTCTCATCTTTTGAACACCTATCCTTGGGCTGGTCAATACTGGTTTTTGAATATCAGCCAGTTCGGGAAGTAAAACAACCATACTTCCCTGAGCCAACACAAAAACATCTACATCATCCTGCACAGAAAGCATTTTCTCTTTCACCAGTTGGTTGTGTTTTGCCCGGTCGCCTTCCTGCATCAGTACTTTTAGTGCACCATCTATCAGGCATTCCACAATTTCGATTTCCTTTCCGGCTTCTTTTGCTTTGTGCTCAACCAAACGTGTGCTTGGTCCCATGGTTGAAGCTACAGTGGCGACAACGGCAATTTTACTACCTAGTTTTACAGCCTCTTCAGCCATTGCTTCATCTACTTTCAAAACTGGCGTTTTAATCAATTTTGATGCAACATCAGCAGCTTCGCCAACCGAAGAGCACTGATTGAAAATGGCATCAACGCCAAGGCTGTCAGCATTTACATAGTAATCGCAAACCCGTTTTACCACCTGCGGGGTTGCATAACCATTTTCCATTACTTCAGCCAGCAGGCTGTCATCTACAATGTGGGTTAATTTTGCCTCCGGGATAATTTCGGCAAAAAGTTGTTTTAAATCTTCCACTGATACAAAACTGGTATGGACGATTGCTATTTTTTTTGTTGTCATATTTTTAATTTTAGAATATTTTATCAAGAACGAGAATCAAAATAAAAGCAACAGTACCGGCAATTGAACTACCCAATGTCCATGATCTCAGGGTTTGGGACACAGTAAGGTTTGCAAATCTTGAAACTACCCAAAATCCTGAATCATTGGGGAGCGACAGACACATTCCACCGGCACAAATGGATAGCGCAATAAAAATAGGTTGCAACCCTTCATGAGGAACCAAAGGTCCCAAAATTGAAGCTGCAGTTACCAAAGCAACAGTCGAAGAACCCAGTGCTCCCCTGAGGATTGCCCCCAATAAAAATCCCAAAAACAAAATAGAAACATTAAGGTCGGTAAGTGTTGAAACCAGGTAGTTTCCAATTCCGCTTTGGTTGATCAGGTATCCAAATGAGCCTCCGGCTCCGGTAATTAAGATGATCATTCCGGCTCCTTTGGCTGCTTCGGTAATGGAATGATTAACACCTGTTTTTATAAATTTTGAAAGCAACCCAATTGCAGCCAGAGTACTAATAAACATGGCCACATTCTTGTTACCAATAAATTCAAAAAAGCTGTTCCATGAAGATTCATTTCCGAGCAAAAGAGTGGCCACACTTCCTGTCAGGATAAAGAGTATTGGCAAAAGCAATATCAAAAGCGATAATCCTTCGGAAGGGACTTTGTCCAGCGATACAGTTTCTTCTTCCAAATCTTCTGGTTCAATTGCAGGATCTAATTTTCCTAGTAACACACCATACAACCACCCACCAATCAACACGGCCGGGATACTTACAACAATAGCAAACAGAGCATATAGCCCCATCGAAACCCCAAAACTATTGCCAACCTCAACAGGCCCGGGTGTCGGGACGACAATATTATGAGAAGCAATTAATCCAATAGCTAAAGAAGTTACCAATGTAATCACTGGTATCTTTACCAATCGCGAAACATTTTTTGCGAGGGAAACCAGGATTACAAAAGCTGCATCGAAAAATACCGGTATGGAAACAAGAAATCCTGTCAACCCGATTGAAAGTGTTGCATTTTTTGCGCCAAACTTACGGATCATGAAATTGGCAATTTGTTTCATAGCCCCAGAGTCGGAAAGGATTTTGCCAAACATAATGCCCAGTCCAATGACGAGTCCAATTCCCTTTAGGGTATTTCCGAATCCTGATGCCATTGAATCGGTTATTAGCGAAACTGGCATCTGGACTGCAAATCCTGTCAAAATGGTAGTTAGTATCAGTGCCAAAAACGGGTTCAGTTTGAACCAGATGATGGCTACTAGTATAAAAAGGATAGACAGTCCAAATACCAGTAATAAAGATGCTCCTGAAATCATATTTTTTTAAACTATGGATTTATGGTTGGATTCTCGAACCAAACCACACCTAACAAGGTTTTTCTTTCATCGCCTATCCTCTCAAAATACTCTTCACAATTGGCAATGATGTCTAAATCGCCATCCCGGTCAAGGTCAAGAAATCTCATGTGGTCCCATTTTTCTCCCCGACCGGGATGCGATGAAAAAATCCCGTCAGACCATTTAATTACATGGGTTTGCCAATTATCAGTACCCGGTTTCTCGCCCAAATATTCCATCCAAAAAACAGAGGCTTTTCCAAAGGGGGTATAGCCATTATTATGAATGGTCGCCCCAACTATATCAAGTCTTCCGTTTCCATCCAGATCGACAACTTTTATCGGCCGGGTTACCCACCGAGTAATTTCAGGTTTATTGATTTTATTGACTTTCCATTTATCAGGATTTTCTTGCTGCTCTAAATAAAATACTTTATTATCTGATTGAACTACCAGGTCAGTTTTGCCATCCTGATTTAAATCGCCAATGCCTACTTGTGCTTTTGCAAATAACTCCTTGTTTCTATGTACGACATGTTTTTCCCATTTGTCTTTAATTGCTTCTGAGTGTGGTCCGGGATTTTCATACCACAGCACCTTATCTTCATTATCAGGAGTATCCCAATCCGGATTAGCTACTACAATGTCCTCATTTCCATCGTTATTTATATCTGCAAAAACAAATCCATGTCCACTTAAAATATCGGGATCTATAGAATGCATGACCCATTTGCTTAAATCCCTCCTATCCTTTACTCTTTTAGGCGCTTCAAACCAAATGATACCGGTCAATTTACGGGTTGGGCCTGAAGCGCGTCGCCCTCCTGCAACGATATCCAAAGCACCATCCTGATTGATATCATACGTTTCGAGATAGACATATTGACCTTGGTTCTTGGATGCTGGAAGTGTCCCTCCCTGAACCCATTTTGAAGAATCTTTTACAAGCGATTTATCTGGTCCCCAAATAATGTCAACATGGCTTGTTCCTCCTGATTCAGTGCCATTAGCAACAGCCATGTCAAGATTACCGTCTCCGTCCAAATCACCAAAATAAGCATATTCAACATTACTCCCTTTTGCAATTACAACTTTCTCCCATTCATGATAAAGTTGGTTGTTTAACCCCGGATTGAATATAATGGTTGCTATATCAGGTCCATCATGAATAACACAATAATCATCAAAACCATCGCCATTAACGTCTCCCGGACTGAGGGAATTAGGGTTCCAATACTGCCTGTCAATTTGGTGCATCTTCCATGGCAGGTTCATAAACTGGACTTTTGCTGCATCCTGTGCATTTGTTAAGCAAATAACAAATAAAAAAATTAAAATAATTGAACCTTTTTTCATAATAACAATTTTTAATAATGATTTTAAAATATTTAGGGGATTATCCCTTCATCAAATAAATATTACCCTTAAAAATCCAAATGATTTTTTTTAGCCGGTTTTAATCCGGACAATAAGACAAAAGCTATTTAATCGTGGCCAACCTGCCTGACGGTAGGCAGGTTTGGTTTAACTCCAGTCAAAAATATTATTTATCCTTTGTCTTTTGGGCATAAAATGCCCCCTGATTTATATATTTCGAACTAATAGAACGTACCTCGCCCATATACTCTTGGGGTGATCTTCATATTTACCTCCTTTCTTTGTTTTTTATGCCGCTTCGATGAACTTGTCAAGCTCCTCCCAGTCGGCTTTGTAAAAATGATGTTTCCCGATTCTCGGGACAGGCTATACATTTTAATTTCAGTTTGGTGACCGCTTCTGATTATCTTTGCAGGCACTGCAATAAACCAATCAATAAATGTCCGGTGTTCCTGCCGTTTAAACTTTTCTTTTTTCTGGCGCATCATCACCGAAATGTTGTAAGCAAAAACACTCAGTTGCCACAATATATCATTTGCCCGGAAGTTGTCGGTCAGTGTAGCTCCTGCTATAGCCTGGCCTTTTACCTGTTCTATCCATGTCTCACTGGTCGAGCGTTGCTTATAAAGTTCATGTAAGCCAACGGCATCCAGATCCAAATTACTTGAATAGCACACATACTGATAAACCGGAACAATTTGTTTTTCACCGAGATATTCTACTTGTGCATATTCTTTAATGCTACGCATGACCTTTAAGGTTCTTGACTTGCTCCAACCATTTTCTTTGTGGAAAAACTCACAGATGGCAACCTCTTTCTGCCCTTTTACCGGCACCCGGTTTTGCTGCTGAAGCAGTCCCTCCAGATTTTTCAGTTTAACCTTAACCAGGTAATCCCAGGTAAAAGATTCAAGCAAATCAAACAGCTTCCCGGAAAAGAAACCACTGTCGGCACGAAAAAATACTTTCTCAACGGTTTTGGGCAAGCTTGCTTTTACTTCTTTCAAAAAATCAACAATACCATTGGATGTGTAAGCGGAACCGGTCCTAAACCAGGTGTGATACAACAGTTTCATTTCACTAACAGAAACCAGCAGTGAATGGTAACTTTTTGCCCCTTTTTTTGTCGTGTTGTATCCCTTAGCCGCACCTTCCTGGCTGCCACAAACCGATTTAACCGTTGAATCTGCATCCAGCGCGATACTTTTCATACCGCTTTCACGCAGCCATCCGGCATTCGTTGCCAACAAAAGACTTTGAAGTTTGCGCGCGCCAGCTTGTCCCAGCCCTTTCAATGTGGCCGATATGACGTTTACATTGATGGCTTTATCCAGTTTCAGCAAACATTTTACCAGCCCGTCGCCGCTAAAAGCAGCAATCTTGCAGATCCGGTTTATCCCGCTGACCGAGGCTAGTGTAACGGCCATCAAAATCTGGTTGACACCAAATTTGGTCGCATTACGCCTTTGCGTGGGGAACAAGATGCTAATGGATTTTATAATTTTTTGACCGTTCATATATTTTGCTACTATGTTAAGCCCTGAATACTTGCAGTTCTGCAATATGCTTTTCTTTAGCAAGCACAGCCTCACGATCCGGTGGCGACACTAGTGGTAGTGCATTCTGGGTTAAAGAAGCTGTTTCATACAAAACCACCATTGCACCCTGAGCTTTGATAATTTCCGCGAATAACGGAGCATATTCAATATAAAATGATTTTGCGCCATGATAATCATACTTCGAGGATTGAAGGATCACAACATCCCATTTCTGTCGCTCGCCAGCAGATATAGCTCTCAGAAGTTCCTTGTGCTTTCCTAAAGCGGTAATAGCATAGTTATCCTGCGGATCATTGGATATCGTCTCCTCCAGATAATTAATGGTAGCTTCTTGCTCTTCAACCGTTAAGGTCGATTGATTAATGAAGTTTTGAGTTCTGAGCCTCCAATGATCTTTCAGGATCTTGCCACCGTAGGTAACAGCAGTGAATGTAAACTTAAGGTTTAGATTACCGTCTTCTGCCATTCTTTTAACCAATTCAGGCAAATCGTGTCGAAACGTGTAACTATTCCCAATAAATAATGCATTGATGGATTCAGGTACATTTGCAAAAGGTGCCTGATAAACAGAATTAGTGGAACATTTTCTCTCCGGAACTAATTCGGAAGTCTTGAGAACCTTATTTATTTTTAAATTTGAGTATTCGGCCACCAGGTTGGCCATTTGTCTGAATCCAATTTTGCCGTCTTGGTATGGACTATCATCTTCCCAATCAAGAATCACCATGTCATTTATTTTTACCCTTATATGTCTCCCATACTTGATTAGCTCTACTCGGTATGGATCTTTAAGATCTTTTGCAACTTTTTCGACCTCCACATTGGGAATTGGATTGGGTCCCAGAGCAACTAATTTTTTCCCGTAGCTCTTCCTCAAATGCACAGTATTAATGGAAGAATCATCCCATTCATTCCGGCGAAAATAAGATAAATGGTATGCATTTATATCTCCACTATGATACTGTGGATACTGACCGGCCCTTTTTGCCAATGACTCATCAAAGAGGTCTTCACCTTTCCTTCCCTTGGCACAGAACCAGAACATTGCCAGTCCATCGTCATTCTTCGGCATAAAATCCCATGATACAGCAAAATCACCGGGAAGATCAAAGGGAAACCACAAAAGAAAATGCACATTTGATTTAATCCGCATGCGGCCTCCTTCAAATGTTATCTCAGGTTGCCCGGCTTTTGACGATTCTATCACCACATCTTCTATATCTTTCTCACTCGACAGCGGATTCTCATAAATCTTTTCGCCAATCACAAATTCACACTTATCCTGAGCTATTGCCGATTCGCAATCAAATAAGAAAATGGTGTTAACAATTATCAAAAACAACATAAATGTTCTCGCAACCAATTTTTCCATACTATAAAATTTTGTAATTACATACTTGTAAAAATATCTCCCGGTAAAGTTGAGCCCTGCTATACAACATGTTTTTAATTATGCATTATGATGACAATTTTCACCAGCAAAATATTAGTCATTTTTATGACCTAATCATCTATAATGCTTTCTTTTTCACCCATTTGTCACCTTCCTTGCGATAGTATCCCGGGCCTTCATCTGCAGCATGCCTGCCGCCTCTTCCGACAAACTCTACCGGACAACCGTTCTCATACCAAAAATGATGTATCTCTTTGGGGTTACCATTTACACTCTGAAATTGCATTGATTCAACTATAAAATCACCATTTCCATCAAATAACTCACGGCTTACAAGGTTAACTCCTTTGTCAAAATACTCCCTTTTTGCAAGGTTTCCGTTTTTATAAAATAACCGCCGTATTGCCTTACCTTCTGAGTTTAAATCATGTCTCTTTTCTATTTGTCCCCAATTATACCACTCACGATGTATTACTCCTTCAACCAAGTGAACAATCTCTTTTACAGCTTCTTCTTTGTCTATTGCCTCCTCTTCCGATACCTCTTTACCATCAACCAACCACCTATCATAAGTCCATGAGAAATCAGCAGGCTTGTCAAACCGGATATTTAATGTGGAAATCGCATTAACTTTCAACGGAAAACTTTCTTTGCCTTCAAGACCCGACCATTCAACAGCTGTTGCAGTATAAGTGCCTGCCTCTTTTAAATCATAAGTTTCACCCGGACGTAAAGACTTTTTGGTTAGCTTATTACCATCTTTAAAAATATTGTACCCATAAGTTTCCCAGTGATTCTCTCCCGGGATAAGTTCAATTTCCTTATTACCTGTTTTATTTAAGTGGGGCTGATCAGGAAGACGTACTACTGCAATGTAAACATCCGTCCTTCTTTGCCACAGTAAAGGCGAATCTTTGTCATCAGGGAAATCAGGACCTGCAAACCTTGAAGGCAATCTCATGTTTTTACGTAATTCGTCCGGAATTAACCGTGCATCAAAAGATGTAATCAACGAACCTTTTCTAATTGCCGTACCTCTTCTTTCTACTATTGCTTTCGTTTTATTAAAAATAGCAGGAATATATTTATCAAGAAATTCTTCATCCGATTCGCGATTAATATACTCATCAATTATTCTTTCATTAATGCCATCCAGGTTCTGACTGGTTGTGCTATACATATTCCTGATTAATCCTTCAAAAGTAGTTAATGTCTTCCGTTTATATCCTACAACTTCATTGTCAATGGATAATGCACCTGACGCAGGAAATCCTTCTGTCGATTTAACATGGATTATGTCAGTCGAAGCATCCGCATTCTCTGTTATCTCTGTTAAAGGACCATCTTTCAAATCATAATCTGAAACAAATACTATTTTTGTCGCATCGGCACTTCCCTTAGAGTCATTGTCAATTAGACCAGAGCCTTCCATATAACCAAACTTAGAAGAATCATGCTTATAAGATAAAGCTGCTTTCAGGTAATTCCATCCATCTCCTGAACGTAGATCGACTATTTGAAGAGGTCCCTTGTTTCCACTTCCACAAACCCACCGGCCGCTTTTCCCACAGGCACTGATATCACCACATCCAATTGCACTGATAACATGCAAATTACTTGGAAAAGGCTCATTCCATTTCCTGCCACTAATCAACGTACCCCCTGTGCCACCGTACATAAGGTACTCACCGTCGCCACTCCAGCTTTGATGACATCTCTGAATCATTGGAGAAGCCATCGTAATATTTTCACCATCAGGGTCACACCAGTAACGTGAAGCTTCAAAATATAAAGTCTTCCGGGAATCCCCTGTTGTGTCATAATGGTCATCCCGTGAAAATATCACAGGATGCATTGGATTGCCAATCCATTGATACCCATGCAGATCCTCCATAATTTCAACCCTTGAATCCGGACGAATCGGAATACGTACTCCATTCCGGGTTCCATCCTCTAATCTTTTGTAACCATATAACCACCGATCATCGAAGTCAGTTTCTCCAAGACGACTCTCCACACCATAAGCTATTCGGGTAAGTTCATCTGAATCAACATCCAACCACATCACATGGGAATCTTTGTCTGTAGGAGGACCATCCTCCGGAACCGGTTTTACAAAAAACAGCCAGTTATGATTATTTGCCCATCTGGGATTCTCCCCTGCACCAATCTCTGTTTCTTTATCCTCATGTAAATCATAAATACATACTACTTTATCGGGATCAATATCATAAGGTTCATATTTTTCATAACACACATATCTTCCATCCGGGCTCCATGCATCCGTGTTATGATAATTTGCCCAATGCCGGACAGAAGGGTTATTGGTTATACGCCATAGTTTAGTTGAACCGCCCTGAAGCGGCATAAAGCGTTCAATCTGACCAAATAATTGATTAGGTACCAAGATAAGAACAAAAAACAGAACGCTCAATCCTTTAAAATTTTTTTTATACATAACCTGTAATTATTCATTTGAAAAATGAAAATATTTACTACTATCTTTGTTGCACATCCACTGTATTTTTAGAAGCGCATGATGATTTATTACTTAAAATGAGAATCAATAAGTTATTTACTCAGTTCAATACCGGCGAGGATAAATGGACCTACTCCTTTTGGGTCATTTGGAATAATTTTCTCGTTTATATAATATTCATAACTGCCGTCACGATATGGATTCCCTCCCAAGCCACAGCCGCCGCAAACACGGGTAAGGTTATATCCTCCGTCAGCATCCTGCTCTACCAAATTTTCCACAAGACCTAAAAATGTTTTCTCAGCCACCTGCCTATAATTATTAGGTAAATAACCATTTCTAACCCCTTTAGCGAAGGTATATGCGAACATTCCGCTGCCAGATGCTTCCAGATAGTTTCCTTCCCTGCCTCCCATATCCAGTACCTGGTACCAGAGGCCGGTCTTTTCATCCTGGACTTTTACCAACGCAGATGAAATATTATTTAAAATCTCTATCAATTGATCACGCCCCGGATGATTTTCAGGAAGAAAATCAAGTACATCAACAATAGCCATCGAATACCAGCCCATTGCCCGGCTCCAGAAATGTTCAGACCGACCTGTTAAGGGATCGCACCAACGTTGACTACGGCTTTCATCCCAGGCATGGTAAAGAAGGCCTGTCTCATCATCTTTTGTATGGGAATAAATTTGTGTTATTTGTTTTACTGCTTCGTCATACCATTGAGGTTCGTCAAAGGTAGTTGCATATTGAACCATAAACGGTGAGGCCATAAAAATACCATCCAGCCACATCTGATGAGTATAGATCTTTTTATGCCAAAATCCCCCGTCAGATGTTCTGGGATGGTTTTTTAACTGCTCAATCAAAGTTTTTATGGCAGTTTCATATCTTGTATCATCTGTCTTTTCAAAAAGAGTGAACAAATTCACACCAGGCCTGATCTTATCAAGATTGTATTCTTCCAATCTGTAATACTTTATGGTTCCTTCAGGAGTAATATAGAAATCCATAAAGTCCTTAAAATATTGGTAATACTTATCGTCACCTGTATAGTCTGACAATTTGCCAATTGCTCCGGCCAACAAGGAAACGTCGTATTGCCATACCTCTTTTTTAGGCATTGAATGTATCAGTGAATCGTGTCGCATCATCACGGAATTAGACATTTTCACTGACCAGTCTAAGTATTCATTATTAACACCCCCTGAACAACTCAAAAGATCCATAAGTAACAAAAAATAAAGAAAACTCTTCATGTCATTTTCTATTTAATGATTATCAATGGTGATATCAAAATTATTCAGATATTCCAATTTTTATTCTAATCTCTTCATACGCAATTTCTCTGCTCCTAAAAACCAATGTATCCGTTATATTATGGGTATACGTACCATCGTCATAAGAGTAATTGAGATGCATTGATTGCCATGTTATCAGGCTCCATTGTTCTACACTTGTTGACTTATCAAAATACGTACCGCTACCTGCAACCTCATAAGAACTTTCATTCCAAGGCTTTACTACTACATTGCCATTGGCTCCTTTGTCATTATCGAATTCAAGAACCATTGAATAATCTTCCCCTGTTTGGTCACCTATGCCATTTGTAACAACCGTTTTTCTACCAATGGTTGTCAGCCATATTACCGGATCTCTTTCGCGATACCTATCCCGGAATATGGTTGTATCAACCGGATTACCACTTTCTGTAAGCACTGTTACATCCCGGCCTCTGTGCAAATAGGAACCATGGTATGCATTCACATATTTGATACCAAACATTACCCAGTTTTTCGGTTCTATTTCCCAATGCGATGCATCTGTACTGTTTGGATTCTGAACTGCCGGAAAGCCTGATAATATACTATCGGCGGAAGTACCGGTTATTCTCAGCGGAATAACATAGTGACCAAGAACAGCCAGGGTATCATCAAAAAAATTATCCGTAAGTTCAACACGTATCCTCCCATTAAATGATCCTTTTTGTATTATCACTGTATTCTCAGGATCAAGAGTATAATAATCCTGCGGAAGTGGCTTGATCTTATACGCGGGAGATGTACTCGTATATACAGAATCAGTTAATGAATGATCAACTACATAATCGACTGTCCAGTCTTGTTTATTTTCATACATGCCTCCAATACTGACACCTATATCGAATTTATACTCTCTGTCAAGCGAGTTGTCAATTCTGTCTTCTCCCAGAGATAGTGTTCTTAACGGAGTTTGAACCGGGAAATAAACTGCTTTAAGATCGTAATCGGGAAAATCAATATCCTGATCTTCACATCCAATGATTCCAATAATGATAAATAGAATAAATACAAATTTTTGTTTCATAACTAATTTCTTATTATCTGATATTATTACTACTACTACCAGCCTTTATTTTGTTCAATATTATACTTTCTAGTTTCTTCGTACGGTATCGGACCATAGATCTTATCCGGAGTATATTTTCTTTCTTCGATCGAAGTATAATTATAGGCTGTATCAACATTTACTTCCAGATCAATAAATACTCCTTTAACAGGATCATTTATAGCTTCCGACTCCTCCCAACGACGTAAGTCCCAGAATCGAAACTCTTCAAAACAGAGTTCAATTCGCCGTTCATTTCGTATCAGTTCCCTTAAGCCGTCACGGTCGAGTGAAGCAAGATATTCATCGGGCTGATCTATCCCTGCACGATTTCGCAACTCTTCGATCTTACTTCTTGCTGTAAATCCATATCCTTTAAGATCCCCGTCAGGCCCCCATGCTTCATTGGCTGCCTCAGCGAAATTCAGAAGAACTTCTGTTACCCTTAATAAGGTATATGTATGAGTGGCATCTGATTCGCTTCCCGTTTCCAAGTTTACACCTTCATTCATAAATTTTTTCAAATAATATCCTGTCCGCGTTGAGGTTTCCAAAACATTGATCCCATCCAATTCAGCACCAACAAAAGTATTTATTGGTTGATTCTTCAATTCAGCACCATTATAAATAATATATTTACTCAACCGGGGATCACGATTCGTATATGGTTCATCAGTATCAAAACCACTTGACTGGTTACTAATAGGGTATCCGTTTTTCATAGGAAATGCATCTACCAGATTCTGGGATGGATTTGTATTCCCCATGCCCAACAAAGAAGGGGGAAAATTATTTAACTCCCAGCTTCTGATTTGCTCCTGGGCAAGATTCCAGATTATTTCATTATTTCGCACCTCTTTATAGAACTCTACTCCATCTACATACAATGGCCCCAATTCGGATAAGAGATCGCCGGCAATATTAGCTGCTTGTTCCCATGATATAACATTTGCAGAAGAATAAGCAGGACTTGCTGCCAATAAAGCAACTCTTGATTTTAACGCTTTTGCTGCATTCCCATTCATACGGTTTTCATACCTGCTCCCGCTTGTTTCATGAACTATTGGATCGGAGCTGTCTTCATAAACCGCCGGAAGATTGGCAATAGCAATATCAAGGTCCTCCATAATTGCATCTACACAATCAGCAAAACTGTTACGCGGAAGGTTCCAGTCATCGGTAAGTTCCAATGGTTCCTTCAGGATAACAAAACCAAGTAATCTCCCGTCATTCGAAAATCCCGAATGATTCTGAAGAAGTTGAAACTGATACCAGGCTCTGAGACCGTGTGCCTCACCTATAGCCCTTTTTCTGTGAAGATCATGTTTCCTTTTTCTGTCAGCATCAGATAATGTGGGATCACTTGCCCAGGGAATCGATTCAATATTTTCCAGAAAATAATTGACATAATAAATATTTTCATAAGAATCGTTCCATTTGGATATCGGATTGAAAGTTGAATGCCATCCTCCGGTTGCCATCAAAGTGTAAGGTGAACCCTTAACATTTGTTACAGCATCATCGCTGGCTATATCGGTTTCAAAGGTATAATTGCTTGGCAGATCACTATAAGCCGTCATCAGTAGCCCTTCAGCAATTGATGGATTAGCTAATAGCTCTTCAACGTCATACTGTTGATTTACAGGTAAGGGTTCAAGATATTCTTCACAAGCTGAAAAACTCAATGTTAAAATTAGAAGGAGAAAATTATTTATATGTTTTTTCATTTTGTATATTTTTAAATCAAAAATTAGCTGTTAATCCCAATGAAAAAGCTCTTGTCTGTGGAGCTTTGCCAATATTCAATTCGCGTTTATCTTTTATTTTTGAAATGTGTAAAATATTATTGCCCCTCAAATAAAAGTTAACTTCATTTATCCCTGCAAAATTTATTTTTGGCAGAGTATAATTCAACTGAACTGTATGAAGCCGTAACCAGTTATTATTTTCAATCCAGAAGGTGGAGTTCCTGAAGTTATTTGTAGCTGATGAGGTAGTCAATCGTGGATATGTAGCTGTGCCCTTTGTCTCAGGGGTCCATCTATCCAAAACTACCTCCGAATATTTTTTATCTCCATCCACCCAGTAATATGAATTATTATAAAAACTATTATTTCCTGATTGGCCGGAAACCAAAGCAAAGAGTCCTAAATTTTTATATTTAACAGTTAAATTTAAACCATAATCAATTCTGGGTCTGGAATTACCAATAACCTTACGGTCAAGATTGTCAATTATGCCGTCTCCGTTAAGATCCTCATACCTTATATCTCCCGGTTTAACCGTGCCGAAAGTTTGAACAGCATGATTGTCTATTTCGTTCTGATCTTTGAACAATCCCTGGGCAACCCAGCCAAATATGGCATCACTTTCTTTGCCGGTTAGTATAAGATCTTTTTCATTTTCTGCGTAATTAATTTCATCAATAATGAGTGCTTTGGGGACAGCATAAGTTAAATTGCTCTCAATTCTCAGCATAAACTCACCGACATTAATATTATAATTCAAATCTGTTTCAATTCCCTGTACCTGATGGCTTTCAAAATTTTGATATGGGTTTCCCGTAAAATAGGCAGGCAAGCTATTTTGCATTTGCGTAATTTCATCATAAGATTTTATATAAAAATAGGTAACACCCAGACCAACCTTATAATCCAGCAAGAATGATTCAAATCCTACGTTAGTATTTGTAAATTTTTCCCAACCAAGATCAGGATTACCCAAAAGGATCCGCCTGGCAGAGTTACTATATGAACCTCCACCATAATCGTAACCCCCTTGGCTTCTAAACCAATTTACATCTTGATAGTAATCGGCTCTTCTGTCGGAATTGATATTAGCCCAATTGGCCCTGATCTTCAAAAAATCTATGACTTGATTATCATCCAGAAAACTTTCTTCGGAAATTACCCAACCAACCCCGACACCGGGTGAAAATGCGTTTGGATTATTACTTGTCAGTAATTTTCCCGAAAAGGCAAAGGTACCCGTTAATTCTGCAAAATATTTATTATTATATGCATAATTGCCACGAATTCCAAAGTGAAGATTCTTATAGGGTTGATTACTTCCACCACCCGGATCATAAACATCAGTATAGGCCAGAACAGTACCCTTCACTGAATGGTCGTCATCAAAGACCCTATTATAATCCAAATTAGCATATCCCCCATCAAGTCGATTATATGTCACATTTCCTATAGAAAGGTCATCCCTTCGCAAATCCTCGTTATATTTGGAAATGGAGGTAATCTCATTATCATCATAAAAAAGTTGATAAACTGCGTATCCGTTTCGAAGGTCAGTTCTGAAAGCATTAAACCGGTCAAAACTGAAACTCAAATTTGCTTTCAGTCCCGGTGTTATATTCTCCAAATTGAACCCTAATCCTGCATTTAAATTAAATAATCTGTTATTGTGACTTGAATAACCGTTTCGGGTTAGCTCCCCATAAATATTATTCCGGTATTCTGAAGTCCCCCCAGGTAAATATTTATCGTCTATCAGTTTTGCTGATTCCAGAATGCCTTCATCTCCAATTATATCTGCTGGAATAAGAATAGGGAAATAATTGGGATGGTAAGTAGATGATATATCCCAGAAATTTCCATCGGAATATCTCGGACCACGCATTAGGTCAAAAAGGATCAGCCCATTAAAATTAAATTCAATATCTTCGGTTATATTATAATTAAGCTTTGCTCGTAAATTTAACCTGTTAGTATTCTCCTTGTCTCCTTCACCCAGATTGAGTAAACTGTTTTCATGCAGCCATCCAATATTAACATAATAATCTGCTGTCCGATTCCCACCTGAAGCTTCACCGACAACCTGTGAAAAAGATGTAAAATCATTTAAATAAGTGTCATTATAATAATCTTCATCAGGATATCTTACAGGATCAGTCCCGTTTTTTGTATTTTGGATATCTTCTGCAGAAAATCTGGGCAATAATCCGTCATTTGCACTGGCCTCGTTATACAACTCCATATAATCGCCAGCAGAAAGGTATTCAGGATAACTGATTGGCAGGTTTAATCCATGTTCACCGGAAACTTTCAAAGTATTCCTGAACGGTTTACCGCATTTGGTTGTGATTATTATTACACCGTTACTTGCCTGCGATCCATACAACATAGCTGCAGAAAGGTCTTTTACAACTGAAATTTGGTCAATCTGCTGCAAGTTTAATCCATCTGCCGATCTGGGAATGCCATCTACAACAATTAAGGGCAATCCCCCATTATTCCTGAGGTTAGATGAACCCAACATTCCTGCAATCCTTCCGTCTAATACTCCGTTTAAACTTTTCTGCTGATCATACTTTAGTATATCCTGAATATCGAGTTTGGTAACTGCCCCTGTGAGCTGACGTTTTGCAATCTGACCAAAAGGCACATTAACCATATCCTTTTCTCCCATTTGAAAAACAGTTCGTGTTAAGGTTATGGTTTTAGAACTTAAAACAGAAGAAACTTCAACAAGTTGTGATTCAAATCCCGCCGCTTCAATTAAAATATAGGATTTAGGATCCAGGACCATTGAAAATTCGCCATTTTCATTTGTCCTCACAGGCTCTGCATCCTCCTTTACCCTCACTACAGCTCCGGAAACCGGCAATCCACTGTCATCTTTAACAATAAAGACGGTTCCCTGGCTTTGGGCAAAAGATGTATAAGGAATAAACAGATTCAAAACCAACAGGACTAATATATACTTAATATAACTATTCATTTTATACGTTTATTATAAATTTATATTTTCATTTTATTATTTACCAACCGGGATTCTGGCCAAATCCTTCATACAATTGAGTTTGCTCTCTGGGAATAGGAAGCCAATAGTGTTTATCTTCAAAGTGCCTCTCTGATATAACAACTCTTTCGAAATTTGTCCAGTCCTTATCAAACTTCAGATCAACAATGGGTTTGTATTCCGGTAAATGCCCAACATGCCACCTGCGTATGTCAAACCAGTAAGAATCTTCCCAGCACAATTCAACACACCTCTCATTCCATACAAGCTCCCGAAAGCTACTATATCCGGCAGGAGTGGCAGTAACCGGTGGCATCCCTGCTCTGTTCCTGACTAAATTAACAGCATCAACAGCGGTTAAGGATGCTCCCGGTGCAGTCCCTGTAGCACCATAAGCTTCATTGACCGCTTCGGCATAGAAAAGATAAACATCAGCCAAACGCATTTGTGGTATAACAAACTTAAAATCATTCCATTCTTTGTCATAATTATTTACTCCAATAGGCCAGTATTTTTTGATGCAATAAGCAGTGTACATGCCTACCCCTGCACCTTTGTCCTCGCCTCCTTCATATAATTCAAAAACAGTTTTATTGTTAAATCCCCATTTTTCCCTGTCAATTATAACATTCTGCTTGAAACGGGGATCCCTGAAATCCCATCTTTTGCTGTTATCATTATCATATACAAGCTTATAACGTGTCCCGTCAGCCATCTCAAACCTGTCAAGATAGTTCTGGTTCGGTGTATGACAGAGTCCATTTCCACCAAAACGCGCAGGATTAAAATACCTTCCGTGGAGGACAGTCATTGCATTTTTTCCAGTATATATCCAGGGAATTTTAAGGAAGATAGTTTCATCTGTGTATGGAGAGTTAACATCATTTCTGGCAAACATATCCCGGTAGTTATCAAAAGGGGTAAGTGAATATACCCCTTTATTTGCCAGTTTAATAACTTCCCATGCAGCTGCTGCAGCTTTTTCCATATAGCTTTTATTATAAGTAAAACTGTTTCCGGAAGAACCGTTCATCAACGGGCTGCCTGCATATAATAATGCCTTGGCTTTAAATGCAAGAGCTGCACCTTTTGTAGCCCTTCCGGTATTAGCACCCGGACGTGCACTGCCCACAACAGTCTCATCCCAGTTTTCGGGAAGAAGCGATACAGCAGTATCGAAATCCAGAACAAGCTTATCGGTACATTCCTGGTAAGTCAAACGTGGCTCCTTCATTGGCTCAGCAGGGGAAAATAATTTATTAATATAAGGCATTCCGCCCCAAAATTTCATGAGCTCATGATGAAAAAATGCACGAAAAAAATGGATCTGTCCTTTAATAAGATCCTTTTCCTCTTGAGTTGCATCCGTTAAAAGAGGCAGTTTCTCAAGCGCTAAATTACATGTCCTTATACCACGCCATGAGGCAAACCAGTAACCGTAACCCTTCTCATTAATATCGCCCCAAGTACCTTCAAAACTCGGATTACTAGCAGCTTCTATATAATGAAGTCTATGGCGGCTACTTTTCATCAAGTCCCAATAGTCTCCAGCGTTTCCACTACCAACAACCCGTTTATTACTGTAAAGACTTCCTCCCAGGTCATTGGAACCTGCGATAGCAGTGTTGTAAGGATTTATTATGTCAGCATAATTCCTATCTATAAAACCCTGGAATGACTCATAAGTGTTGAAAACATCCTCATCAGATACTTCGGCATAGGGTGTCTTTTCAAGATAATCTTCACAGGAATTAAAAAGTAAAAGACCTGTTAAAATAAAAAGCGTATATTTTATTATTGTCCTCATAATTTAACTAATTAAAAATTAAAACTCAGTCCAAGGTTGACTCTTCTTAAAAGAGGATATCTCATATCATCTATATCTCTGTTAATATCGAGATCTTCCAGTGCTTTTGTCCATGTATAAAGATTGGTCCCACTCAATTTAATTGTCATGTTGGAAAGACCCAAATTTGTTAACATTGCAGCGGAAATATCATAAGCCAATTCTACAGTTTGAATTTTCAAATAAGCACGGGAGAGTGTGATCGCACCTGATGTTGCATCGGTCACAAACCTGTCCGCTGCATATTTAGCATCTGTGGTAACACCTCTCTCAGGCGACCAGCTTTCTCTATTAATGGCTCTATTTAGATTATAGACAGCATCTATAAAAGCAGGGGGGAGGCTTTCCCCCCTGAGGTTATAGATACCATAGAATATAATACTTCCCCTTAAATTATTAAACTCGAAACCCATGGCTGGAGAATAAGTATACATTGGCCTCTCCGGATATCCATAAGGTATCACATCGTCACTATTAATTACACCGTTACTATTAAAATCAATAAGATGAAA
>CAYZBC010000057.1:0-21571 GCA_964476535.1 uncultured Maribellus sp. | reverse complement strand
AAGAAGAAATTCCTATGCTGGATATTTGGCACTGGAATGAAGAGGAACTTCAAACAGTTCAACTCAATAATAAAAGTCGGGATTCAAAAAAATCGTACCTCGCTGTTTTTCACATCGATAAAAATGAAACCGTTCAGTTGGAAACGGAAAAATTATCGGGAATCCGCAAAATAAACGAAGGTGATTCGAACAAACTGTTGGCTTGGTCGAACCGTCCGTACTCGGTGCAATCAATGTGGGAAAGCAATCCGCGACACAACGATTTCTATCTGGTTAATATTCATTCAGGGAACACAGAATTAATAAAAGAAGATTGCCGCGCCACGCCGCAAGTTTCGCCTCTGGGGAAATATTTGTACTGGTACAATGCCATGGACACCACTTGGAATACATTCAATATTGCAACTGGCAAAGAATACAAAATTACTACTCCCAATGTAGTTCAAGTTGCTAATGAATTAAATGACGTTCCAAATCCAGCAGGTTCGTATAATAATGCCGGTTGGTTAATCGGTGATGAAGCTTTATTGGTGTACGACCGATTCGATATATGGAAGGTTGACCCTGAAAACAAAAACACACCAATTAATCTCACCCAAACCGGACGACTGAAAAACATCAGTTTCAGAATTATTCATTTTGAAAAACAGGGTTGGAGAAGATCTAGAGGCGGTGAAAGAAAAGGAATCGACCCTTCGAAATCGGCTTATTTAACCGGGCACAACGAAATTACCCGCACCGACAGTTATTACATTTTCGATTTAGAAAAACAAAAAGAACCAAAAGCAATTTTTGAGGGAAACTTTAAATTAAATACACCTAAAAAAGCGAAAGATACCGAAGTGGTGGTTTTTACAAAAGAGGATTTTGAAACCTATCCAAATCTATTAGTTACCGATTTGAGTTTCAAAAGACAACTACAAATTAGCGATGCCGCACCACAACAAAATGAGTTTTTATGGGGAACCGTGGAATTAGTTTCGTGGACTTCGTTGGATGGCAGAAAACTGGAAGGCACTTTACATAAACCCGCGAACTTCGACCCGTCAAAAAAATACCCGATGATTGTGAATTTTTATGAGAAAAGTTCGCAGGGTTTATTGAGTTACCACATGCCGGCGTTGGGACGTTCAACAATTGGCTACCACTATTACACCAGCAACAAATATTTAATTTTTAATCCCGATGTTTATTACAAAGAAGGTTATCCGGGTGAAGATGCTTTTAATTGTGTAATGCCGGGAATTACTGCTTTAATTGAAAAAGGTTTCGTGGATGAAAAACACATTGGCGCGCAAGGTCACAGTTGGGGTGGTTACCAGGTTGCCTACCTCGCCACGCGTACCAATTTGTTTGCTGCCATTGAATCGGGTGCGCCGGTAGTGAACATGTTTAGTGCTTATGGAGGAATTCGTTGGGGATCGGGCTTAAACCGCTCTTTTCAATACGAACACACACAAAGTAGAATTGGGAAATCGATTTGGGAATCGCCACTTCGATACATTGAAAATTCGCCGTTGTTTACGCTCGACAAAGTAAATACACCAATATTAATAATGCACAACGACGACGATGGTTCTGTGCCGTGGTATCAGGGTATTGAATTTTTTATTGGATTACGCAGATTACAAAAACCAGCGTGGTTACTCAACTACAACGAAGCCGACCACTGGCCAACAAAACAACGCGACATTGAAGATTTTCAGATTCGAATGGCGCAATTTTTCGACCATTATTTGAAAGAAAAACCGATGCCGAAATGGATGAAAGATGGAATTCCGGCAGTTGACAAAGGTGTTGAAATGGGATATGATTTGGTGGATTAATAATTGTCTTCAATTAAAAATTTATACGTTGAGGATCTCGGAAAAAAATCAAACGAATTATTAAGTCCTACAATATTTACCAATTTGTCATTTAAAGAATTTTGATTTTCCCTTTTTATGCAAACAAAAAAGACAAGTAAATTAAAATTTGCTTGTCTTTTTTCTTCCCTCAAAATCTATATTATTCTGAAAATTTAATGGTTGAATGATCCAGTAAAACTTCTCTTTTATTGGCATCGAATTTAGAGAATCCGCGGTCGAACAAAGTATATTCCGGTATTTTTACGGCACTTTTTGTCGCCATAGCAATCACGTCAACACCGGTAATGTCTTCCAATGCCGCTTTTAACAATGGCTCTTCTTTGTTCCCCAATGGAAGAGCTCCAAAAAGTTCATCTTCAACTTCAATGTCTGGCAAAAAACCATCTTTAAAATCGGTAACTCCTTGCGAATTGGCATACCTCAATACAATGGGTTGAACACCCCAATTTTCAAAATCTTCATAATAGGTTTCACTTTCGTACCACTCATCTGGTTTAAACGTAATCGATGCAGTATATTTCCCGTAAGTAGTTTCACCAACTGTGGTTAAATCAGACATGTATGGTTTTAGTCCGGTAATGGTTAACTCAGATGCAGAAGCAGTTCCATTACCTGTTAGAACATGAAGCTTGGTTAATCCCATTTTATTAGGAACATTGTCATCAAATAGAATTTTAAGTTGCTGTGTAACATTATTATCCTCCCAGTAATTCTGGTAATTATCGTTCCACCTAAAAGAAACTAAAGTAAGTTCACTGTTTACTGCATCTATCGGCGCAATGGAACTACATAAATGCTGCGCTGCAACTGTTGTTCCACCCGGGTTGTACCTTAAATCAAGTACCAGATCTGTTATTTGTGCATCCATTAAATTTTGGAAAGTTGTGTCTAAACTTGTGTTATAATCTGTAATGTATTGTGAATAGAAAAGATATCCTATTTTGTGTCCTCCATGTTCAATTACTTTTGTTAAAACTACAGGATTCAAGTGTAATTCCCTGGCTGTCATACTTACCGATGAACCAGCAGAAGTACCATCATCCCCTAAAACACCTAGTGTAACAGTAAGGTTTTCTCCAACTAACAAGTCCATGTAATTTTCATCGGTAATGTCGCTGCCCGACATTTCAATCAAAACATCTCCCCGCATTATTCCAGCTTCCGATGCAGGAGTGTTTGGATAAACAAATTCAACAACGGCAATAACTTCGTTGGTGCTTTCATTAGCGTAATAAAATGCCAGCGACCAACCGTACGACATTTCTATTCCTTCAAAACTATTTTCCAATGCAGTTACATTATCGGTAACAAACGACCATTTATCGTCCGTATATAATAATTTTTCGAAATATGCTTTTGAGTCCGATTCAATCAGAGGATCGATATCAGGAATTTCATCCGACCATAAATAAACGTCATCCATTACTTCCTCAATAAATAGATTTACTTTTTGTGTAACACTTAATTCTTCATCAACCGGTGGAAGAGGTTCTTTGTCGCAACTTATTAAACCAATTGAAAAAATAAACAGTAAGAGTAATATTTTATTGAATGTTTTCATGTGTTTATAATTGTTTGTTTTTAACGGCAACACATGTAACTCGCTGAATAATCATCCTTCTGTGTGCCAATATTTGCCATGCTCGTTTCATCTTATAAAATTGTTTATTTATTGAGGGTATAAGATGGAACTCGCATGATTTTAATAGTTGTCGTTTGTGTTCCGTCAGCCGACTGATCATGCTCGTTTCATTTTTTTTCTCCACGAACTAATTTACCGAATTTTAAAAAATCGATTTCGATTCACAAAAACAGTACCCCTAATTACATTTCTTCTTTCGGGTATTCAATTCTAATGTGATAAATATTAACCAATTTGTTTAACAACGTTTCTTTAATAATATTTATGTCGTTAAAAGTAAGCGCTGAATTGTCCAGTTGCTTGTCCTTAATTTTTTGGTCAATCATATTTTCGATTAACAAACGAAAATTGTTAAAAGTTTTTTCAGGTAAACTTCTCGAAGCCGCCTCAATCCCATCAACTAACATTACCACTGCAGCCTCTTTCGATTTTGGAAGTGGTCCCGGATAAATAAACGATTCCTCATCGATTTTATTATTCTGATTTTCTTGCTGATGTTTTATATAGAAATATTTGGCTTTAGTTGTTCCGTGGTGCGTAGCAATAAACTCGATTAGCGGCGCAGGTAGTTTGTGTTTTTGTGCCAGTTTTACCCCGTTTTTTACATGGTCGATAATAATTTCGGCACTTTTTAAATAACTAAGCTGGTCGTGTGGATTCATTCCCACCGATTGATTTTCAATAAAAAAATTGGGTTTGGCAATTTTTCCAATATCGTGATACAAAGCACCTGCCCTAACTAAAAATGGATTGCCCCCTATTTTCAATATAACCTCTTCGGCAATGTTGGCAATTTGCATTGAATGCTGAAAAGTACCAGGTGCTTCTTCTGCCAATTTGCGCAATAAAGGTTGGTTGCTATCCGAAATTTCAATTAATGTTACATCCGAAATAAATCCAAAAATTTTCTCGAAAATATAAACCAATGGATATACCAATAAAATAAGAACACTGCTCATTACGAACCATTTTAACATTTCGTAATTGAAAGTTAAAATTGAACCTTCGTGAATAAGGTTTAGCGCAGCATAAACAAGGGTATAAGTTAGAAACACCCACAATGTTGCGAGAACAAGGTGTACTCTGCGATGCATTTTATCTAAACTAAAAACAGCAACTATTCCGGCTGAAACTTGCACCAATATAAATTCATAGTTATTTGGAGCATAAAAACCAATAAGCAAGGTTGTAATAAATAGCATAAAAATGGCCGTTCGCGAATCGAAAAATGTGCGAACAATTATAGGAAAAATGGCAAGTGGAACCAGGTAAATATGCAAATTAGGGAAAGAGTTTATAAAATTAGAAAGCATTACCATCGACACCATAAAAAGCATCAGAAAAGACAATTTACGGAACTGTATTAAAATGTCGCGCCGATAAATGTAAAGAAAAGTATAAACCAAGCCCAGCAATATTAAAATGAGTATTCCTTTCCCTATGGAAACCATGTAACGATTTACACCTTTCCCACGTTCTTTTTCGAAACTGGCTTTTAGCGATTCAAGCAACTGATATTTTTCGCTGTTAACTATTTCTCCCTCCAAGATAATACGTTCTCCGATTTGTACCATTCCTCGCGACAACGAGATTTTATTAATTATCTCGTCAAATTCCATATTTGTGGTTTCCGCATCGAATTCCAAATTTGAATGAATGTATTTCTCTGACGATATTTGACTAAGCCATTCGCGCAACCCGGAATTTTCTTCCTGTAATGAATGAAGCACCTTATTAAAAACATTATATGCTGTTTTTTCTGAATGCAATTTTTCTATCTCAATTTTTGAAACAGCCGTACCAATTCGCTTTTTTAACTCTGTTTTTTCAGTCAATTCTACATACGAATCTACCGAACGCTGTAAAATCCCGTTTTCATACAACAACAAAAGAGTTTCATTCAGAACATTAAAAACCTTAATTTTATTTATTTCCAAACTATCTCCGGTAATATTCAAATCTTTTTTCAACACAATTAAGTTTTGGGTTGAAAGAGATGTATCGCAGGTAAAATATGGAATTATTGCTTTGGTCAGTTCTGCTTTTTCGTCGTCAATTTCTTTTGTAGTTTTTAAAATTGAAAAATCGAAAGGGGCAACAAGATTATCGTGTCGCCAGGGAAATCCTTTTTGATATTCGTATTTAAACTTTTGCTCACCCGGTAAAATCAGAAAAAGCGTGGTGGCCGTTACCACAAAAACAATTACCCAGTAGAAGACAAGTGCATAATTTTTTATTTTATTTCGAAATTTACTCATAATTTGAATTTGCAATTAAGGCAAATAATTTAAATTCGCAATTAAAGCAAACAATTTGATATATATAAAAATAACTGCATATTTTTTCAATCTCAAATTTTAAAAGAGAAAAATTACGGCTTCAACACTGACCAAATCCCAAATTTTAATAGTTTTGTGATAATTAGACTTTATAGCTAATTCACAGTATTTTTAAAAAAACCAACAGGAGAATGATCCTTTGCTCGTTTAGTTGGTAAAAAAAAACGTTTATAAACAGATGAACTACGGAATTTCAAACCTCAGCATTATTCCTGTTAGAATAGAACCTTCAGAAAGAAGTGAGATGTTGACACAAATTTTATTCGGTGAACATTTCGAATTACGCGAGCAAATAATGGGCTGGACAAATGTGAAACTTGAATTTGATGGTTGTGAAGGTTGGGTAGATTCAAAAATGATAACCCCAATTCACGAGCGCACAAAACGCAAAATCGAAAGCTCAGCCATGGCTGTAACTTCCGATATAATAACCATTGTTCCAGTAAACGAAGAACAAAACCTGATGTTGGTTGCGGGAAGTACCTTGCCGGTTTGGCGACCCTATTTAAAACAATTTTCAGTAACTCGCGATACATATCTGGCGGCTGGTGAAGTAGTATACGGAAATTTGAAAAATCCGCGTCAAATTGCAATAACTCAGGCGCTAAAATATTTTAATGCTCCTTATTTGTGGGGCGGGCGAACACCGTTTGGTGTCGATTGCAGTGGATTAACACAAATTATTTACAAAATGATCGGTATTAAAATCCCGCGTGATGCAAGTGAGCAGGTTAAAATTGGCAGGGCATTAAGTTTTGTGGATGAAGCAGAACCGGGAGATTTGGCCTTTTTCGACGACGACGAGGGAAAAATTGTACATGTTGGAATTATGTGGAAACGCAATAAAATAATTCATGCTTCGGGGCAGGTCCGTATCGATAATGTGGATCAGTTTGGTATTTTTAACGGCGATACGCAACGTTATACCCACAAAATGCGTGTAATGAAAAAGATAATCAATTCAAATGGAACAGATTGAGTTACTCATTTATTTCGTCATTTTTGTTGTAATTATTTTTCTGATCGTTAAATACTGGAAAACAGGACGGAAGGAATAAGACAGTTTACAGTCGCATATTCAGTTTTAAGATTATGGAGTAATATGTCATTTTTAGAACAAACGGATTCCTTCTTTTTCAAATGGAATCCTTTCGCAATCGATTAAGAACCGTTCCTTCTGCACTAAAAATATAACGAACAAATCTTTAAAAATTTCATAGCTATGTTTACATACCAATATCCAAGAGCAGCTTTAACCACAGATGCAATTGTTTTCGTAAAAGATGAAAATCTTTCTCCTAATACTTTTATCCTCCTTATTCAACGAGGGCGAGAACCTTTCAAAAACAAATGGGCTTTGCCGGGTGGTTTTATCGAGATGGACGAAATTTTAGAAATGGCTTGTAAAAGAGAACTACTGGAAGAAACCGGGTTAGCAGTTGAAAATATGACCCAATTTAAAACCTACGATTCTATTCACCGCGACCCAAGATACAGAACAATTTCGGTTGTTTATTTTACTGAATTAGAAAAAAGAAAAGCAGTTAAAGGTGGTGATGATGCAGCCCGGGCAGAATGGTTTCCAATTGGTAAATTACCCGAACTTGCTTTTGATCATCAACAAATTATAGAGGACTTTTTCTCAACCAAAAAGAAAAAAATAGTTTCTTCCAGTTGGTTTTAATTTCAGTTCTTGTTCATACAATATTGGCTCACCGTATTATTCAATTATCTGAAAAATTAGTTTTACAATTTCCATTTCGGAACAAACAACTCCGTTACAACCGGTACACGTTTCTATTTCAACCGAATCTTTTCCCACGTAGCCAGGAGTTGGTTTGTAAGTATAAACCACACTCCAATTTGTAGTTTCATTTCTAGCGAATTCGCTCACCTCGAAATGCAATGCCTGAACTATAATTATGGCTCCTTCTTCGTCTCCCAAAATATTAAAATCGTGAATATATTCTTCCGTATTCTTTAGGGTTATTTCATTTTTAAAGTCTGATTATTCAGATTTGTTACAGTAACAAAATGAAAAGGTGATTGCCAGCAATAATATTATTTTTAAGATTGTCTTCATCGTAGATTTTATAAAAATTACATTATCAAGACGAATATCAAAATCGAATGGTTGCTTTGCTTCTTTTAATTAAGCAGAGAAAATGAAATAGAAATAGCTATTCAATTGTAATATCATATTTATCCAAAAGTCCAGTAATTCCTTGCAATGAGAATTTAGCTTTTTGAATTCGATTCAACTCTGGATTGATGGAATAGTTAATGGAAGTTCGGAAATCTGCTTTCTCCAAAATGGTATTTGCAAACATCGCTCCCGAAAAATCGCAACTCTCAAAACCGGACCCTGTTAAATTGGATTCAGTAAAATCTACTTCCTGAAGAATGCAGTTTTTGAATTTTGTATTTTTTATTTTTAGTTGATAAAAGGAGGACAAATTTAATTGACAATTCTCAAAATAAAACGACAATAAAAAGCGATTACAATCGTCGAAATGTAATCCTAAAAGTTTGCAATTTTTAAATGCCACACTTTGGAAAGTTGTATTCGTGGTTTTGGCATTACTAAAATCGCAAGTATTAAAAGAACACTCTTCGAAGCTGAAATCGGATAAATTGGCATTGGTAAAAATGCAATTAGAAAATGTGCAATTGTCGTATTCGCCTGGAAAAAATTGCTTTTCACTAAAATTTATGTCGATGAAATTTTTATCCTGAATGTAATCTTTACTCATGTATTGTATTAAACAGAACGCTGGTGACGTTTAAAAACTGACCTTTTAGAAAAATCAATTCAATCGTTGCCAACAGCGTTCTATATTTATAGGTTTATTAAAAACCAGAATAAATAGCCTTAGTTTCCTGAATATCCTCTTTTGAATTGGAATTAATTGTCTTCGGGAAGACCATAAGTATCAACCACAAAATCGAGGTCTTTATCACCTCTTCCACTTAAATTAATTAAGATAGATTTTTGTGGATTTTCCTTTGCCAGTTTTAGTGCAAAAGCAACAGCATGTGCACTTTCCAAAGCAGGAATAATTCCTTCCAAACGACTTAATTCATAAAATGCATCAATGGCTTCTTTATCGGTGGCCACTTCGTAATTCACCCTTTTTATGTCTTTTAGCATACTATGTTCAGGTCCAACTCCTGGGTAATCCAACCCGCTGGCAGCCGAATAAACCGGACTAGGTTCTCCATTTTCGTCTTGCAAAAGGTAACATTTAAAACCATGTATAATTCCGGGGGTACCAAAGGCTATGGTACTTGCATGTTCACCTTTTTTAATTGAAATTCCACCTGGTTCAACACCATACAAAGCTACCTGTTCATCTTCAATAAAGGCCGAGAAAATTCCCATGGCATTACTTCCACCACCCACACATGCTACAACATGGTCAGGCTGTTCACCGGTCATTTCAAAAAACTGATCTTGCGCTTCAATTCCAACAACACGTTGAAAATCTCTGACCATCATCGGGAACGGATGAGGTCCAACAACAGAACCTATACAATAAATTGCAGTAACCGGATCTTGCAAATAAGCTCCAAATGCTGAATCGACAGCCTCTTTTAACGTTTTTAAACCTTTAGATACAGGAATAATCTTAGCACCCAAAATTTGCATTCTAACAACATTTGGATGTTCTTTTTTAATGTCAACTTCACCCATGTGAATTTCACACTCGAGTCCGAAATAAGCTGCTGCAGTGGCTAGTGCGACACCATGTTGACCGGCACCGGTTTCGGCAATTAATTTCTTTTTGCCCAAATGTTTGGCCAACAATGCTTCTCCCATACAATGGTTTAATTTGTGCGCACCAGTATGGTTTAAGTCTTCTCTTTTCAGGTAAATACGACCGCCATATTTAGCCGATAAATTTTGGCAGAAATAAACAGGTGTTGGTCTCCCCTGAAAGTGTTTGCGAATACTCCTCAGTTCAGAAATAAAATTATGCGACTTACTAATTGAATGGTAAGCATTGGTAATTCTATCCATCTCTTCCTGTAAATCAGGGGGCAAAAATGCTCCGCCATACTCTTTGAAAAATCCCTTATCATCGGGATATTGCTTGAAATAATCTTTCATGAAATTTTATTTTATAATTATGTAATTGTGAAATTCCTTTAATTATTAAGAAAATTATTAATTTTTATCTGTCTTGTTTTTTATATTGTATAAATACCTTTTAATTTTTTGCGTAGCCGTTTTTTTAAACGGATCGGAATGCGGGATAAGCGATTGTATTTTTGAAGATTTATTCACTCTGGTGTTAATGTATTGTTTAAGTTCGGCTGTCAATTCATTAATACTTTCATCTACTTTATGCGCAATTCCTTTTACATCAATTTTAGGTACTATTCCGCTTGTCATATCTCGTAATTTCTGCTCCAACTCTTCGCGGTTAAAATGTACCAGAGCAACCAGTTTCCCTTTTTGTTCCACAACCAAAGATTCCACCACATGGCGGAAATTGTTAATCAACGATTCTATCTCTTCAGGATAAATATTTTCTCCATTAGCCCCAACAATTAAATTTTTCAATCTTCCTTTATGATATAAGATTCCTTTTTTATCTAAAATCCCTAAATCGCCTGTTTTAAACCAGCCATCCTCAGTTAACACTTCCCGGGTTTTTGCTTCGTTTTTATAATAGCCCAACATTATATTGGGTCCTTTGCCCCAAATTTCGCCCTCGCCAGTAGCAGGATCAGGATTATCAATTTTTAATTCGCAATCGATAACTTTTGCTCCAATTGCCTGAAATTTAGTATTAGAAGGATTAGAACCTGCCAATAATGGAGATGTTTCTGTTAATCCATATCCAATTGCATAAGGGAATTTTGCATCCCGCAAAAATCGCTCAACAACGGGATCCAACTTGGCTCCTCCAATTCCAAAAAATTTAAGATTTCCTCCAAAAGTTTGATATAATTTTTTTCCAGCCAACCAATAAATAAGTTTTCGCGTCAATTTATTTTGGTGCATAATGCGCGTAACGGTTTTCTTTTGAATTTGGGGAAGGATGCTATTTTTAAAAACCTTCTCTATTATCATTGGAACCGTCAGCATTAAGTCTGGTTTTACCTTTTGCATGGCAGGAATTAAAACACTGGCTGTAGGTGGCTTGCGTAAATAGCTTACGTTGGCACCTTTAATAATAGGTAATATTAGTCCAATGGTATTTTCATAAGTATGCGAAAGTGGCAATACCGAAAGGAACCTAAAATGTTCCGAAATTGTTTGAATTTCACCCGATTGAAGAGCATTTGCTATTACATTTTTCTGCGATAGCATCACTCCTTTCGAATTACCCGTTGTCCCGGAAGTATATAATAAAATGGCTAATTCATCTTCTTTTGAAAAATACAAAGTGTCGCATTCTGCTTTTCCATCAAAAAGAACATCCTTTTTATTTCCTTCCAATATTTCAAAATTGTCGATACGCACTTTTACTTCCAGCATATCTTTTTTTACTTCAGCCAATTTATATTCAAGACTTTCCGAAATAAAAATGGCTTTAGATTCAGAATGCATTAAAACGTTTTCCAATTCATAAGCATTAAAATCTGGGAGAACAGGAACGGCAACAATTCCCATACATTGCAAGGCAAAATATACGATGCCCCAATTGGGCATATTCTGACTATAAATAACTACTTTATCTCCTTGTTTGATTTTTAACACTTCAATAAATGCTTTAACAGCATTTATTTGTTTCCCCATTTCAGCGTAAGTCATCATTTCTTCGTTAACGAAACCCAGCGCTTTATGATTGGCATATTTCGAAACGACATCGGGGATAATTGTGGCGAAATTTAATTGGTCAGATGTTTCCATAAGGTATAATTGAGCGACAAATATAATTTTAAATAGGGAAAATGGGAAAGATTTTCACTTCTTGTTCAAGTGAGATTTTATATTTTTTTGAATTAACTTCATTTGAGGTTGAAACAATGCGAATTTAGTTCGTCAAACATTCGTTTTACCTGAACGTTGTCAAAACCATAAAATCGCTTCATTCTTTTTGCAAGTTAAAGGAAATTGCTCTTTCAGCGAATCTCCATGTAGAACATGATACATTTTGACATTCCCCCGGTATATTTTTAATTTGAATTTTTAATTGTTTTTTTCAAACTCAATTAATTCAATGGGGGCTCCGTTGTGTTCAATCATGGCGACTCTTATTCCCTCCATCGGAGGATTAGGTTCCGTAATAACCTTCAAATTTCGATTTGCTAATTCATAATCCAAATTTTCTACTTCGAAAGCAAGGTGCGGAACGGTTTGAATCAGTTGGTGTATTGGGCTATCTTTCTCGAAACGCATCCATTCAACTCCAAACGGGCTGGTTTCAAAACCTGATACATAGAATCCAAATTGGGGCAGGTATCTTTCATTGGGCATTTCTATATTCGTAGGAATTCCAAGATGGTGGTATTTCCATCCCCATTTTTCGGTGGCTTCAGAAAGTTCGTGTTCCAGTCTTTTATTATTTGTCATTCGTAAATGTAATAAAAGTTCTAAAGGTTTATTCGATGATCAATTTGGAATACTTTAAAATTCGAAGGGACGATAAATGAGTGTAAAAAAATGAGGATTGGGTTTATTGTAAAAAGAGACGCTCCAATTGGGTGTCTCTTTTTAGATTTTATCTTGAACGGGTACGATTTGCAGAACTGGGGCGATTCGAATCTCGCCGTCGGTTGTAATTGTTATTTCTTCCTCCACCTCCTTGTCCTGCCTGTCCGGGGCGAGGTGTTCGTTTTGGACGTTGTTGTGCAGGCTTCTTCTTAGTCGGCACTTCCTCTGCATCTTTAATAAAAGGATGATCTTCCACAACAGTAATCCGCTGATTAATTAATTTCTGGATATCGCGTAAATAGGCTCTTTCTTCCGCATCACAAAAAGAAAGTGCAATTCCACTGGAACCAGCTCTACCTGTTCTCCCAATACGATGAACATAAGTTTCGGAGATATTGGGCAAGTCAAAATTTATTACAAGAGAGAGTTCTTTCACATCGATACCACGTGCCGCAATATCGGTAGCCACCAATATTTTTGTCTCCCCACTTTTAAAATTAGTCAATGCACGTTGCCTGGCTCCCTGCGATTTATTACCATGAATGGCTTCAGCAATTACGTTTGTGCTTTTAAGAAACTTAACAATTTTATCGGCTCCATGTTTTGTTCGCGAGAAAACCAGTGCCGATTCGTATTCTTCCTTCTTCAACAAATGAGACAGTAGCTTAGGTTTGTTACCTTTTTTTACAAAAAACACTGCTTGTTCTACTTTCTCAGCAGTAGTTTGTTCAGGTTGTACAGTTACTTTCTCGGGGTTGCCACCCAATATTTTTTGTGAAAGTTGAATAATATCCAAAGGCATTGTAGCCGAAAAAAACAGCGATTGCCTTTTGATAGGTAATTTGGCAATTACTTTTCGAATGTCGTGGATAAATCCCATATCGAGCATCCGGTCAGCTTCATCAAGAACAAAATATTCCACGTTTCTCAATGAAACAAATCCCTGATTCATCAAATCCAGTAATCTTCCCGGTGTAGCAATTAACACGTCAACACCTTTGACTAAAGTCTGAGTCTGGCCACTTTGTTTCACACCACCAAAAATAACGGTGTTTTTTATTCCAGTAAATCTCCCGTATTTCGTAAAACTTTCCTGAATTTGGATGGCCAATTCTCGTGTTGGCGTAATAATAAGTGACTTAATTTCTCTGCGCCCGCTCCTCAGGTTTTTATCGTTATAAAGATGTTGCAGGATTGGAATAGCAAATGCAGCTGTTTTTCCGGTTCCTGTTTGTGCACAACCCAATAAATCTTTTCTTTTTAATAAACTGGGAATCGATTGTTCCTGAATTGGTGTTGGATGTGTGTACCCCTGAGCATCAAGGGCTTTTAATATCGGGTCAATAATTTCTAATTCTTCGAATGTCATATATTTTTTATAAGGCCGCAAAGTTAAGGTAAATGTTTCGATATAATGGAATTAGCAGTTGAATGCTAATTGAATGTTGCTAAATCGGATTCACCGTAAAACTAGTATCTGTTCATAAAGTTTAGCAGACCATTGATTTAAAACGAAATTGATGAATTAATTGTAAAGATGCTTACTACATTTGCTGATGAAATACAGTTTCTATTTTTAAATAGTTAAGATGGATTCATTACTCAGGTAGAACATATTTCTGGAAGTTTTAACAAGTAAATCCCTAGTCGTAAACAATAAAAAAAATTGATAAAAACAAAATAAAACAAAATAAAATGGCTCTTTTCCCTATTCATAAATATTTCATATTTGACGGCGTATTAAAACCCATTTCAGCATTTATTCCATCAGAAAATAATGGTGGAGTTTACGAAGTATTGAGAATTGTTCGAGGGATTCCACTTTTTTTGGAAGATCATTTATTACGGCTCTATAAATCGGCGAGAATAGCCGGAAAACCATTTATTTATACTGACTTAGAAATAAGAAATTTTTTGAAACAGCTTATTCAAGAAAATAAAGTCAGTGAAGGAAATCTTCTTATTTCGTGTAAAACAAATCTGAAAATCTTTTTTATTTCTCATAATTATCCATCGGTAAAAATGTATGCCGACGGAGTATATTGTGGCATTCTGAAAGCTGAGCGTGAAAATCCCAACGCCAAAGTTTTCCAAACCGAGGTTAGAACAAGAGCCAATGAAATGATTTTAAACCAGGGGTTTTACGAAGTTGTTTTAATCGATAAACTGGGTCGAATTACCGAGGGGAGCCGGAGTAACCTCTTTTTTGTGAAAGGAAATAAAATAATTACTTCACCCAGAAAAGAAGTTTTGCTTGGAATTACACGACAAAAAACCATTGCCATTGCAAAAAGAATGAAATTCAATGTTGAAGAAAAAATTGTAATGCAAGAAGATTTACAACAGTTCGATGGCGTTTTTATTACGGGAACATCAGCAAAAATTTTGCCTGTGAAACAAATTGAAAAAATTAGGTTTAATTCACAAAATGAAATCATCCAAAAACTAATAAAAGAGTATGATTTATTTATTGCCCAATATGTAAAAAACCACTTAAACATATTGAATGATTAAGCGGTTTTTTGTTCTATTTTTCTTCGTTTTTTAGTGGAACAGATTCCGGTATTTGTGGAATGACAAACCGGATAAAATTTAATTTTTTATTAACGATTTCTAAAGTCTATCCATCAAAATTTCTTCAATTTCGTTAAAATCAATATCTGCTTTTTCGCCTAATTTGAAACCGCGTTTTTCAAAACGGTCGGTGATTTTGGCAATGGTGTCAACCGGCACGTTGTACTCAGGAAGAGTTGTTGGAACACCCAACGACTCAAAAAATACAATGGTTTTAGCAATAGCAGCATCAATCTTTTCATTATCTGTTCCGGTAGTAATTCCCCAAATACGTTGTCCATATTGAAGTATTTTATCCTTTTTACTGTCGCGTTTTATGTGCATCAATCCGGGCAAAACAATGGCCAGTGTTCTCGCATGATCGATACCATGAAAAGCTGTTAATTCGTGCCCAATCATATGGGTTGCCCAATCTTGAGGAACTCCAGCTCCAATCAAACCGTTTAATGCCATTGTTGCACTCCACATAAAATTTGCTGCCGATTCGTAATCTTTTCTATCAGCCAAAACTTTAGGTCCCTCTTCAATTAAAGTAGTTAAAATACTTTCAGCAAACCGGTCTTGTATAGGTGAATTTACCTCAAAAGTAAGATATTGTTCTATTACATGAATAAATGCATCCACAATTCCATTTGCCACTTGTTTGTCGGGCAGTGTAAAAACACATTCGGGGTCAAGTATAGAAAACTGCGGCATCACTTTTGGCGAACTAAAAGCCTTTTTTTCCAAAGTGGAAATACGGGTAATAACCGAATTTCCATTCATCTCGGAACCAGTTGCAGGCAGTGTTAAAACCGCTCCAATAGGAAGTACTTTTTCAACTTTAACAATTGCTCCTTTTGCTATAATATCCCACGGATCGCCATTTGGATACAACGCAGCTGCTGCAATAAATTTTGTGGCATCCAAAACCGAACCCCCTCCCACAGAAAGCAAATAATCCACTTTCTCAGCTTTTACCATTTCAACGGCTTTCATACATGTCTCGTAATGTGGGTTGGCTTCAATTCCACCAAATTCAACTAACTCAATTTCCTTTAGTGCATTTTTCACCGTGTCGTAAACACCATTTTCTTTAATGCTTCCACCTCCATAAATAAGCATTACTTTTGCCGTTTTAGGAACTTCATTTGTTACTTTGGAAATGGTATTCTTTCCGAAAATAACTTTCACCGTATTTTTGTATTCAAAATTGTACATACTCTATTTTTTAAAATCTAATTAATTTATCTTGTTGTTTCAATAAAAACGTTAATCTTTGAAAAGTTAAAATTATCTTAAAATGGCTGAAAAATCAAGAACACATACAAATCAATCTGATTTTCGTTCTCTAATTCCTGATTATAACGATGAAGAGCTTATTAATGTTCTGAAAAAAAGGAAACAATATCAAAAGGAAGCGGCGGAAATTGCCATTCAAGAAGCTATAAAAAGAGGCATAATTAATTCTGAACAAGATCTGTTTGCAGAAGAGTTTCAGGAAAAACCTACTGAATTTTCAATATTTCCCACCGTTGGAAATGAAAGAGATCAAACAAAAATTAGAAAAAGTATTGCCCGCGTACTATTAATTTCAGGAGCAATTCCTGTTGTTTGGGGCGCGATAAAAATTATAGATAGTGAAATATTGGAAGGAATTTTATTAATCGTTTTAGGAGCCATTTGGATTTATTCTGCAGCCCATCTCTTTAAAGAAATAAATCTACAAAAAGTATATTTAATGTTTGTGATGCTGACCATATCTGTAGTTTACATTATAAAGCTATTTATTTCCCTAAAAAATCCGGTGTTAATGGATTTTCTTATTCCTGTAGTTCTCTTCTCTGTTATTATTTACAGCCTGCTTTTTGCTCGAAGGTTAAAATGAATTTATTCATACAGAAAAAAAAATGAACTCCAGAATAATAATCAATCACATCGGTTCGTCTATTAAATTCATCGGTTTATCGATTTTAAAATAAATTAATCTGATAATCGTTTATCTTTGGTTGAATAAAAAAACTTATGCGATGAAATTCATATTATTTATTTCAATTTTCACCTTAATTTTCACATCTGTCGATGCAAATTCCAAAAACAAAGAAGATTGGAATTCAAAGACATACAATGTTGATGAATTTACTGATATCTATCTGGAAGGTGGGTATAAAGTTTACTTGATTCAAGGAGATGAAAATTCGGTAAAAGTAAAAGCTTCGGATGACAATGTTTTCGACTATTTAAAAGTTAAAAACAACAGGGAAGTATTAACCATAAAGGTTCAACAAGAACATTTCGATTACGACCGGATTATTTTGTACATTACTTTTAAAGATTTGAAAAAAATTAATATTGAAGGTGGGGTAAGATTACAAACAAAAGGTTACCTGGATTTAGACGATTTTGATTTGTATGTTGCCGGAGGCGCAAAAATTGAATTGGATATGAAAGCAAAAGATATTCAGATAATTGGTGAAGGTGGCGTACTATTTGAGTTGAAGGGTGTTGCTGAAAGACTAGATATAAAAATTTCCGGAGCCGGCCATGTTGATGCGGAGGAATTAAAGGCAAAAGATGTTTCAATTCAAATTGAAGGCGTGGGTACGGGAACTGTTTATGCCACAGAAACACTATTCGCTAAAGTTGAAGGAGTTGGAAGAGTTCGGTACCAAGGAGACCCAAAAGTAACTCGATACATTGATGGTTTAGGCTCGATAAAAAAAGATTAAATAAAATTTAATTCTCGTTTACAAAATCGACAATTTTTGAGAAAAAATTCAAAATCTCACATTACGAACATAATCCATTTTTAAAATAGCATTAATTGTACCCTGTCATTTTCAACCTCGAATTATAATTTCTTTTGAAAAACTTCACAATTCATTTCCAAATTGAAACTTATTACTAAAATTCTCGTGTAGAGTAATTATATAAATACTAGCATCAATTGGAAATGAACAAATCAGAAAAAACAGGAATTTTAAAGATTTATGTTGGCGATTCGGATAAAGTAAAAGGTCGACAACTATCTGAAGAGATAGTTTTTGCAGCACGGGAAAATGGCATTGCAGGTGCAACTGTTTTTAAAGGAATAATGTCGTTTGGTGCGAGTCATTCCATCCATACTCTAAAAATACTTGCCCTTTCAAGCGACTTGCCAGTACTTATTGAAATAATTGACAACATTGAGAAATTGGATGAATTTGTAATTAAGGTAAATGAATTGCTCGACGAGAGTAAAAAAGGTGGACTGATAACCTTTCAGGAAACGAGTGTAGTTCGATATAAAAAGGGAGAAAAATATTAAAAATAGTAAACCATTTCAGGTTAATAAAACAACAATTTGATAATTTTTCATTTTAACTATTTTTAGGTTAACCCAACATCAAATAATTACAACCTTTTAAATAACCCCTATTTTCGAATCGAACAAATCACTATCTTTGTGCTGCTTTTAGCAAATCAGTAATAACTGACTGATTTACTGGCATAAACAATTAGAAGTTATAACAATATAAAAACTACTCAAGATGTTAATTAGCGATGTAAAAGCAAGAGAGATTTTAGATTCTCGTGGTAACCCAACTTTAGAAGTTGAAGTATTACTCGAAAGTGGTGCATTCGGCCGTGCAGCTGTTCCTTCCGGAGCATCAACCGGCGAAAACGAAGCACTTGAACTACGCGATGGAGACAAAAGCCGTTACCTTGGAAAAGGTTGTTTAAAAGCTGTAGCCAACGTAAACGACATAATTGCAAAAGAACTAATTGGTTGGGACGCAACAGAACAAGTAGCCATCGACAACAAAATGTTGGAAATGGACGGAACTAAAACCAAATCTAATTTGGGTGCTAACGCAATTTTAGGTGTTTCTTTGGCCGTTGCAAAAGCTGCAGCTGAATATTCAGAACTTCCATTGTACCGATACATTGGTGGAGCTAATGCAAAAACATTGCCTGTTCCAATGATGAATATCATCAACGGTGGTTCGCACTCCGATGCTCCTATCGCATTTCAGGAATTTATGATTCGCCCAATTGGTGCTTCATCATTCCGCGAAGCTTTACGTATGGGTGCTGAGGTTTTCCATTCATTAAAAGCTGTTTTAAAAGGTCGTAATCTTTCTACGGCAGTTGGTGACGAAGGAGGTTTTGCTCCAGCATTAGACGGAACAGAAGATGCATTAAACAGTATTATTCTTGCCATTAAAAACGCTGGGTACAAACCAGGTCGTGCTGAAGATGGTGGTGATATTTCTATCGCTCTTGACTGTGCTGCTTCTGAATTCTATGAAGACGGAGTTTACAATTACGAAAAATTTGAAGTTGCAGGTGCTGCAAAACGTACTTCTGAAGAACAAGCTTCATACCTGGCTGAATTGGTTGAGAAATTCCCTATCGATTCAATCGAAGACGGAATGGACGAAGGCGACTGGGATGGTTGGGTTACTCAAATGGAGAAAATTGGTGATAAATGCCAGTTAGTGGGTGATGACCTTTTCGTAACAAACGTTGAGTACTTGCAAAAAGGTATCGAATTAAAAGCTGCAAATTCAATCCTTATCAAGGTAAACCAGATTGGTACTTTAACCGAAACGTTAGATGCTATCGAAATGGCTCACCGTGCAGGTTACACTTCGGTAACTTCACACCGTTCAGGCGAAACTGAAGATTCTACCATTGCTGATATCGCAGTTGCTACAAACTCAGGTCAGATTAAAACCGGTTCTTTAAGCCGTTCAGACCGTATGGCAAAATACAACCAATTGCTTCGCATCGAAGAAGAATTGGGAGCCAGCGCAATCTACGGATACAAAAAAATTTATAAGAAGTAATTCTTTATAAAACCAGGATATATAAAAAACCGTCTCTCTTACGAAAGACGGTTTTTTTATGGGGTAATCCGAACTCTGATTCGCATTTTTCTTTGGCAAAATAGAATTCGCCACCTCAACTAACTTCAAAAAACTCAAACACCTTTTCACTTGGCAATTTTTCCCATTCCTTTTCCCCATGAAAACAATCATTGCAAGTCTTTACCTATTACTTGTCTTTGTA
The DNA here is from genome assembly GCA_964476535.1 of uncultured Maribellus sp. Classification (GTDB taxonomy): domain Bacteria; phylum Bacteroidota; class Bacteroidia; order Bacteroidales; family Prolixibacteraceae; genus Draconibacterium. The sequence continues at coordinate 1,507 of CAYZBC010000057.1, read as the reverse complement.
TTCAGTTGCACAAAACATAACAATACATACGATAACACAACTAAAAGCCTCTCCTAATTTTCTTGAACGACCTACATAGCCAGATCGACAATTTTCTAAAAAAAATACATTATTGATGCCGAAAGAGAAACAACAAATGTAATTGTCGCTGCCAGTGGCGACATATTTTCAGGAAATCCGGTGGTTGATAATTACAATGAAAAAGATTACCCATTATCAAAATAATGAACCAAATTGATTTTGATAATTTGATAATAGGCAACCACGATTTTAACTATGGAACATCGAAATTAAAAGACTGAATTTCACAATCGAATTTTTGAACGAGATTGTTTAAAAAATGCCATGAAAAGTTGAAAATAATTAGCCCTTGATATTAAAATCCCCAAACAAATAAAAGATGAAATTAAAAATCTAGTGGCAGTAATATTAAAAAAGGGAGAGAAACAAAAGGTATTTCACTCGAAGAAATTCAAAAACAGTGGAGAATTGAATAGATTTTTTTTTTAAATACTTTCATTAGTTGACATAATTTATCTCTAATATCATATATTTGTTTTCAACTAAGCATTTTACTATTTATAAATAAAATTAAGTGATTGAAGATAATAATATTCATGATATTTGGGAAAGTTTCCAGTTGGGTGACAAAGAAGCTTTTGCATATTTATATACTTGTTATAAAGATATTCTTTATCGATATGGCACGAAACTTTCACAAGAAGATAGTTTGGTAAAAGATTCTATTCAGGACGTCTTTATCGATTTGTACCTGAAACGCAAGAAGAATAAAACCAATCCACAAAATCTAAAATTCTATCTAATTCTGGCCTTAAAGCGCGACCTCATCAAAAAACTGAAACAAAATAGAAAATTGGTCATTAAAGAATCATCTATTGACTTTTCATTTGAACCAGAATATTCTATTGAGAGAAGGATAATAGAACAAGAAGAAAATGCAGAAATAAGCCTCTGTATTAAGAAAATACTAAACCAACTTCCATCAAAACAAAAAGAAGTTATTTACCTGCGTTTTAATGAGTTGTTGGAATATGACGAAATTGCCTTACTACTAAATATCTCCATAGAATCTGTACGAAAACAGGTTTATCGGGCAATAAAAAAAATTCGCGAAGTTTACAAAAAAGAACCATTTATATTTTGGATATTTTTTTCCCCTAAAACTAATTATTAAAAATTGTCCATGTTATTGTTGTTATCTCCCTTTCACAGAAAAGTTTGTTTTGTAATTGGCAAACAACCTACCAATCCGATTTTGTTCATAGTTTTAGTTTAAAGTTCTGCCTTCATGTTTATGTAGGTAGAACTTTTTGTTTAGCAGGTTGCTAAAAATTAAAATAAACATCGATAAAAAACATCATCGCTTTATTGAACGTATATATTTATCCATGCAAAAAACCAGATCCGTAATACAATACTTTTAAGTATCATTACTAAGTACATGACAAAAAACTAATTACATCTATAGGAGATTGGTTTTTAGCGT
>CAYZBC010000056.1:0-21672 GCA_964476535.1 uncultured Maribellus sp. | reverse complement strand
ACTACAACAAGAAAAAAGGTCCACTTTTTATACCCCCGGACATCAATTACCCAGTAAAATAGAGAAAACAAGAGAAGACACCATCCAGCTGAATAAAGGACAAATGAACTGGTCCAGACATTTCTGCTAATAAAAAAATATTGTCCCCAAATCCATCCTGCTGTCAAATTAACTAATCCGGCAATGATGAACCCAATGGTTTTCTGGTTTGCTGTTCTTTTCGAGCGTAACCAATGACCTGCCAAGACTCCAATTAGGACTGTAGCAAGTGATGTAAATCCGGACATAATCCCTTGCCTGTCATACAAACCTAATCCTAAAACACCGGGTATTAATTTCTGGTCAAGCCATGTTGTAAGGCAGCCTTCTGGAGTCAGCACTCCCGCACCATAATCAGGAACTGGGATAAACATGACAGCGGCCCAATACCCAACCAGAATTACAAAAACAACAATAGACTGTGTTTTCCAATTAGTATGGAGTACCAATAAACTTGCTAAAAAATAACAAATCCCAATACGACCAAGAATACTCGACCATCGCATTGTACCCCAGTCAAAACGCAATAACCCATAGTTAACTAACCCCAGAAAAATTAAAACAAGTGTGCGTTTAAGAATATGCGGATACAATTGTCTTGGAGTATCACCTTTTTCAATACGGCGCATCAATACCGTTGGTAACAACAGCCCAACCAGGAATAAAAAAAGAGGAAAGATTAAATCTAAAAAATAAAAACCTTCCCAATCGGCATGTTCCATATTATCAGCTAAGGCCTTTGTGAAAGAATTCGGCCAAACATGGTAAAAACTACTAAAAAACTCACCGGCACCAATAATAAACAACATAGTAAATCCCCTAAGGGCATCTATTGAAACAATTCGTTTTGTAGTTGACATTTTTGGGATTTGATTTTTTGTAATAATTGAATTTTCTTTCATTTTTTACCTAATTTTTGCTTTCGCGAATAAATTAATAACTTCATTGTATGATAAATCGAACTGAATATAACGCCTGGGCCCTAAAGGAATAGCTGTTTTTTTATCGCCAGTCTGAAAAGATATTTCTTTGCCTGGTTTTTCAAATAAATTAATTTTTTTGGAATTCACAGGTAATTCGAGGATTCCTTCTCCCGATGTGTGCCAGTAAACTACCCAGGGTTTATTGTTTCGATTGAATATAAAAGCACGTGCCTCATTGCTCCCGTTGGAAATATTCTTAATCTGAGAATAGGGTAACAATTCAAAATCCCCTCTTTCATTAATTAAAATCATATGTTCCTGGTCAAGGTTTTTAAGATTGTCTTTTTGTTTTTGTGTGAGAAAATTGGTAGTGCGAATCTCCTCCCACCTACGAATCACTTCCAAATTGTCATTTGTACGAGGATGGGCTCTTAATTGATCAAGCTTCCCCATTAGGGCAATAGGGCAATCCCATGCTGCACCCCTGCTACAAATATATGCGAACATATCTGGTTGCATACCAACAGTATTTTCGTCTGGTGCTAAATAATCATTCCACCCAAAATTTAATGCAGTAAAATCGTTTGAAAGAAACTTCGCTTCGGCAGCAGGATGTTTACGTGTAGCCTCCTTTACTACCTCAGGAGGAAAAAGATCGAAGGCATTCCCTCTACTTTGAATATGCCAGCAAAAATGGGATTTTACAGCCCCTTCAGAAAAAATTGGCGCAGGCTTAAAAGCATTATAGGTGATCAATTTAGACCATGATATATTGAACCAATATGGTGGTGGAGCATCCTCTGAGCCATCGAAATAAATAAATTGAAACCCAGCTTGCTTATATATTTCCCCTAATCTTTCAGAAACTTCTTCCTGAATATTCGTTTTTTGATTGAAACGTACAAATTTCGGCCAGGTATCTACGTCAAGTAAACCAATCATTTCTCCATTTTTCTTTGCTAATGGTCCCGTATTTAGACCTCCCCTTCGGCAACCGATAAATTGATATGGCTCCTTAACAGTATAACTTTCATATACAATCAGTTCTGTTCCATTTTTCAATATCCGTCTCCCTTCTTCTAATGTAACTCCCGATGGATTTTCTGTTACATTAATGGTAGTTTGTTCTTTCGACAAATCTTTATTTACTGTAAATACCTGCCTTTGGTTTAACCTGGAGTCAGGAATTGGACTAACATAGCTATCATCTCTCGAGGCTTTATTATAATGTATATGGAAGCCGGGAATCATACCTGCAGCCTTTATTTTTTGTGTAATCTCCTTCAGGTCTTCCATACCATTTGGATATTCGGTTTTCCATGGGAAATGCCCCATAGAAGTTGCAAAATCCATCCAATAAACAACCATTTGTTTGAACCCTCCAAGTTTCGCAAAAGCAATATGTTCATCAATATTTTGTGTTGTAACATCTCGGAGTTCGTAATATGAATTTTTATATTCCTTGCTTCTCCGGCTTTCAACACCAAGGGGAAGTCCAAAATCGCGTTCAACCCGGTCGATGCGATCTAAAAGTTTCGATTTTTCTGTGGTTATTAGTGCTGCCCCAACTCCTTCAACTTTAACTTCAGCAATACCTCCTGCCTGAAAGATTTTATAGCCTTGTCTGTCTTTTGCATCTATTTTAGCAAATGGGTCGGTCGCTAATAAATTTACGGCAACTTTTTCGTCCCATAATACATTTAACCATTCACCAAAATGAGTCCTATTTTTTATTGGTAATTGTAGAAGAGTAAATTCATCGACTCTGGTTTTTCGTTTCACACCAAAATCTGCCATTTTATATTCCAATTTATTTAGTGTGAAACCAATATAATCATCAGTTATTTTCACCCCTACGGTAGCCTCGTAATCTGTAAGTTCAAAACTGATAATAAGATCATCACCAATTCTATATATTGAATCTGAGGCGAAGGTCTTTGACTTTGCAGGATAAGCCAACATTATTTCATTATCATATGGTCTGTCTTGAGTAATTGTAAAAACTGGTATCTTAGTACCAACCATCAAGCATTCTTCTCTGCTTGATTTATGAATAAGGCTTTTTGCTGTACCGTCATTACCTAATATGAGCTTCATCTCTGCATTCTCAATGGTGATGTCAGTAACTTCCGCCTTTTCTTCTATATTCTTGCACCCTGATAATTGTGAGGCATATAATATTAGAATTAAATAGTTGATCAAAAGAAATCTATTTACTTTCAAAATTTTCATGCTTTTAGATTGTGTATTGAATTAGTTATTAAATAATGCATTTTGTATTCCTATATTAATCCATGATCCCCGGTTTCTGCCTGTATTCTCTCGAATTACCCAAATATTCATTAAGCAAGGTAACCTCAAATTCTTGAGCCATTTCTTTGGCACTTACTTGCTTTGATTCGCTGGTAATCATAACTGCTATCGATTTTTCATTATTTCACACCTTTGCCATCCGTCAATTGACTGATGGCATCTACCCTGAATTTCAGGAGAGAATATTTGGAATCCCGTGGCAGAGCCACGAGGAATTATTTGATTAAAGCCTTTTAAAATAGGGTAATCTATCGAGAGAAATTTCAGTCTTAATTATCTTACCACCTATATGAATAATTCCTAAATCGTCCATCCAATTACCTTTTGGGAGTATTACACTTCGACTATGTGCGCCTTTATCAAGGACCGGAGCTACAAGAACGTCGTTACCGAGCATAAACTGATTTTTCACCATTTCATATCCCTGATGTGGGAAAACATATTCCATTGGGCGAATGATAGGTTCTCCCGAATTTGCTGATTGCCCGGCAAGTTCCAAGATCAAGGGAATAAATTTTTCTCTTATTCCAACGGCTTTTTTACACGCTTCTAAATGTTTATCGTCCAATATTCGCCAGGGAGCAACAGAAAATTGCATCATAGGCATTAGTGCGTGGCATTGTGCTGACCGGACTATCAAATCCTGATCGATTGTTTCAGTAGATAAAAATGAAAGGAATTCTCCTCCCCCAATCATGTCGGGGCAGGCAAAACTATAACCCATAATTCCTTGCACTAAAATATCCGGGACTAATTTTTGCAAATCACCCCAATTATGAAGTTTATCGCATAAACGATTAACAATAGGCTGTCCAGCCATTTTCCACATTGCCCTGTATTCATTCAAAGGATAATCAAGTCCTATCCTTGCATATAATTCACAGTGTTTTTGAGGATTTACCTTTTCTCCACCTGAATAACAATGACTATAAGGTCCAAAATCACCTGCATCAAACTTAAAACCATCAATACCATATTTTTTCTTTAGATTGTCAAGTTGATGTTTAAACCATTGGTCAGCCTCTTTTTTTGAGAAGTCCAATAGGGCACTATAACCGTTCCACCATTCTACGATTGCAGGATTACCAAATTTATCCTCAAGAAGCATACCTTCATCTCTAAGTTTACGGAATACATCACAATCAGGACTAACAAAGGGGCAAACCCACACCATAACCTTAAACCCCATTGAATGAAGTGAATCAACCATCATTTTTGGATTAGAAAAACGGCCTTCATGGAAATTCCATTTACCATAATCTTCTTGCCAGTTGTCATCTATCATTAATACTCCTGGTGGAAAATTGTTTGCAATAATCTGATTGGCATATTTTAGGATATCCTCCTGATTCTGATCGTACATCAGTTCAATCCATGTATTATACTGTGGTTTTGAAAATAATAACTGGTCGGGTAATTTGCCTGATGGCTGAAAATAGTTTTTTGTAGCGAATTTGAAGCCTTCTTTTAAGGTTTCTCCTACCTTTAAATAAACCAAGGAGGAATCAGGGGACAACACATTTAATACCTCATTCTCTACTGAAATTTCAAACGCTTTTTCTGACCAAATAACATGCCCTTGGTTAGAAAGTAACATAGGCTGCACCTGGTTACCATAATTATTATTTAGACTTGCTCTATAACCATTCTTTATTGGCATCATTTCTCCATGATTAATAACACCAGACCACCATGCCATATTCTTTTCAACTGGAATTGTTATTTGATGCTGTTTTTTTAGTTGGGCATTCCCATTCAAAGTAAATATCAGTAGAATTATATTTAATCCTGAAAAATAAAGTAGTTTACACATTGCTTTTAAAATGAAGTTAGTTATTTAATTAAATTTTTATAAATATTTTTCGTTGATACATCCAATAACAAATGTACCATAAACCCAGTGCAACACAAGATGTAGTAATAATATTTATGCCTAGCTCACCTGTCCAAGCAAAAAGTGAAGTTGTAAATGGGCTAATTATATTAGCTATTAAATCAGCACCACCAACATTTGCAAAAATGTAAATAAATAAAGGATTCATTCCAACCACCGCAAAAAACCGTACCCCTTTTTGTATTTTCATTACATCAATTAACCAATAAGATGTTGCAAGAGCAAGAAGTGCCCATCCTCCACTGGCAAATACAAAGGAAGTAGTTGCAATTCTTTTTATGATAGGTGTTACCGGATTTAACCCATACCCAATAATTAATCCGGCTACACCTGCAATTACCAAATAGAGAAGTTTTTGTTTGTTTGTCTTTTTGCTCATCAGCAACTGGCCGGCCATAACACCCCAAATAGTATGAGCAGAAGTAGGTAGTGCATTAAACGAAACCCAATGCCCGGGTGATAGTTGACCTGAAATAAGCATATCAAGCCATGCACCAAAATTGTGGTCGGCAACAAAAGGCTGGTTAAATCCTTCAACCCAAAATGTTCTATATATAAACTCTGTTAGAACTAAAATACCAATGGATACAAGAAGTTGAGTTAAAGCTGGCTTTCGAATAAGCAGGAATGCAATAATAATAGTTACTGAAAGTTGTGCTAGTACATCTTGGAACAAAAAGACAATTTTCCCTTGAGGGATACAATTTAATCCCCACCCCAGGATAAGCAGTAAAAAAGAGCGGGTAATGATATGTTTTAATATGGATTTATAACCCTCTCCTTTGCTTATTCTTTTTGAGAATGATAAAGGCATTGCCACCCCAACAATAAACATAAAAAATGGTTGTATCAAATCCCAAAACCTCAACCCATGCCAGGGATGGTGATGCAACTGTTCGCCAATTGTGTAAATGAATGTACCTTCAAGCTGAGGTGATATCAGGTGAGCAAATAAAAATGTAAATTCTGCCATTAATAAAAACATTGTAAATCCCCGAAAAAAATCAAGGGATAGCAATCTGGTTTGTTGTACGTTTTTTTGTGTATTCATAAAATTATTTTTTTATAACTTTAATTATTATGTTATTAAATTATTTTTAATATTATCGCTTACCTAACTGTTGTTCATTCCAACTAAAGCCTTCAACATTCTCATGTATGAACTTTTTATTGTGAATCGTATCAACTGTCACATTTTTAAAAGACACCTTTTTAACAGGAAGTTCGGCCTGCCCTATAATTCTGGAAACAAACTGCACATCGGACACCTGAATATTTTCGATAAAAATATTTTCGATTGAAGTTAGCTTTCGTTCATAGGTAGGAACTAAATGTCGCCATTGATATAATACATCTGTCTCAACACCAAGTATTCCACTTTTTATCTGATCGGCTTTAATGTTACTTACAAATATATTTTTTACATATCCGCCCCTGCGCTCATTTGTTTTGATGAATACAAGGTGGTTTAACGAAGACATTGCTTCTTCAGTAACGATACAATTATCCATGAAAATATTTTCAATTCCACCAGATAATTCGCTTCCAATAGCCAATAGCTGATGACCGTTTTTTACCGTGCAATTTCGAATAATAATATTTTTAGAAGGGGTACCTAAACGCCATGCATCCTGGTTCCGACCTGATTTTACCGCTATTGCATCATCGCCCTGATCGAAGACACAATTCTCAATTAGTATGTTTTGACTCATTTCGGGATCCACTCCATCGTTGTTATGCCCATGTGCTTTAACCTTAACGTCCCTAATCACAATATTTTTTGAAAGGAAGGGATGAATTACCCAGAAAGGGCTGTCCTGTATCGAAATGCCTTGTACTAAAATATTTTCGCTGCGGTTAAACTGAATAGATTGTGGTCGCAAATGAGCACTGTCGCCAACCATTTGACGCTCATTTACAGGAATTCCTTTTGCCCCAAAATGATACAAACGAATAAGGGCATCCATGTGTGTTTTCGGACGTTCAAACCATTCCGTCCACACATCCATCTTTGCCTTTAATATCCCTTTGCCCGTAATAGCTATATTCTTGCATTGGAAAGCATAAATCAATGGCGAATAGTTGTAACACTCCATGCCTTCCCATGTTGAAGAAACCGCAGGTAAATAATCGTCTGGATTATCCGAAAATAAAAGGATTGCTCCTTTATTTAAATGCAAGTTGACATTACTTTTAAAATGTATCTTACCTGTTAACCACTCACCTTTTGGAATTACAACAATTCCACCGCCTACTTTATTTGCTTGAGAAATTGCATCAGCAATAGCCTTCGAAGTTTTTTCTTTATCTCCCGAAACTGCTCCAAAATCGGTTATTAATAGCTCTTTGCAGTCACTGAAATCGGGCACCTTTATACTTGGCATATCAAAAGGTGCATTAACATTTATTTCTATACTTTTTAATGAGCACTGTTCTTCTGTACATGAAATAATGAATATCGTAAGTAACAGTATTGTAATTGACAGCTCTTTTTTCATCCTTAATTCTAATTTTTTCAGTTTATTCCTCCAACTGCATACAAGTATATATTACCTGCATTATTTCTTTTTTTCGAATGTTTACACAGCACCATAAATAGACTGGTCAGACGGTTTAATTATATTTTCGAACAATAAATGCATGCCCAAAATATTTTTTTCATGTTCTACTTTATCTTATTATCTTTTATTTCAAGTTTTCCAAACGAGTACCAGCCTTCACTGTTTCTCCCTTCAATAGCAAGATTAACTTTGGGTTGGTGCGACTGAGGATCTACTATCCCAATCTGCATTTGGTAATTTCCAATTGACATATCCCAGGGAATTGCAATAGCATCATCATAAATATTGTCGCCAGGTAACTATGATCGAATATCAGCATCGGTAATAAAAACTTCCGTCCGTTTTTCATTTGTAAGTCTAATTGCCAGAAGAAAATCTTTATAGATTGGTGCGACTCCCTTGTTATCCCACCACGATTGAAATTGAAACATCTCTCCAGGAGCAGTATATTCGGGATAAGAAAAAGTGCGAAGTACAAAACGATATCCCATTTTTTTAAGCCACTCATCTACCATATCTTTACATTCTTCGGGCACTGGCGATGATTTGGCGTTGAAAGATGAGATATGCCATTTTAAAGTTTCATTAAAGATATACTCAACGGCTTGACGGCTATACCCTTGTTTCTCTTTCCACCTACCGAATGTTCCACATATTTCAAAACTTAATGGTGCACTTTTCCATGCATCTTCCACCCCACATTCTATAATTCTCTGTGGATAGAGGTCGTACATATGCGTAAAACCATTTTCTTCTGCAGCCCAAAAATCAAGATCTCCAATACAGTCAACCCTCCAGCCTATATCCCTAAAAGAATCAGCATATTTATTGTTTTTTTCATCCATTAACAAGGCAATTAAGGGTGATTTAGTAAACGATTCAGTATATGCTTCAACCAACAGCTGCATTGTATTTTTTGAAGCAATCGAGAACCTGCACCTTCTCCCCATGCACCTACAATCGCCAGATCGATTCCCTCAACATGTAGATGTCCATCGTACCTAGCACCAACAGCTCGTATCATTCTACCAAAATATTCGGCATACCTTGAATCTTCGGGGTCGACAGCCCATTTCTGAACCGGACCTTTCCATTCACGGTTGGGGTCAACCATTTCCCTGTACCAATCGGGTACATCTGTTTCTTCATCGGTTCCATAAGGGGCTATCCTAATCAGCAAAGTTTGTCCTCTACTTATGGCACTATCCAATGCCTGATCGAGCAAACCCCAATTGTATTTACCTTTTTCAGGTTCAATAAATTTCCAATAAGTACGGTGATAAGCGATGGTTGTTGCCGGATAATTCTCATTGGTTAAATCCCCATCATATTCCTGATATTCAATTGGAAACCCTTCGGTCCAATTACTTTCTGGATTTAAGCTGTCGTCATTAAAACGTTGAAAGGTCATAAATTCTTTGCCCGGATTAGTTAAAACATCATCTATCTCTGTGGGTTGCGCTCTAATTATTTGTTGTGCAGTTGAATGAGAAGCTATTAATAAAAAAACATAAAATAAGAACAGGTAATTTTTTAGATTTTTCATTTTACTTTGTAATTGATAAAATTAAAGATGAATCAAATGTATTAAGTATTTAAGTTCTCAGGCAACATTTATCGTGCATATTTTACTTATACATTCAATAAACACCGACGATTTGTTTTTCGCTTATTCATTAATAAATATTGGGGACGAGATCGCCTCATTCCCATCCTGTTGAGTTATTTTAGCATAAAAATAATCACCGGGCGAAGTATCGATAGTACCGGTAATGCTCACATCTGTATCGATGATGTTCCATTCATTTAGTCGTATTCCGTTTTTATAAATCTGTACTATCGTAAAAATCTCATTTTCGGTATCCGATGCCGTAACACTAAAATTATACGTTCCACTTTTTATCGTGGCGCCCATTTCATGGTCACCCATTTTAAAAGAGAGTGCCAACGTTTTATCCAAAGTAGAATAAAAACGCCGGGCTTTGAATGCTTCATATAAAGCATCCCGGGTGAGAGTATCAGCTAGGATAGCCAAGCGCTTTTGTGTGTAATTTCCATGGTCGCCCCGATGATTGTCTTCGGAACCACTTGCCCCCACTTTCCATCCTCTGGAATTTGCTTCATCGTAAAATGATTTTTTATTGTCGTTAGGAAAAAAGCCATCGTTGTAATAATACCGGCTAAACTCATTACGACCATTCCACAGTTCCATTCCAACAAAGTTGTCGAGTGGAGTATCGGTAAAATGGTTAAACTCATCGTGTGCTTCGTCTTCTCTTCCCGGATGGTTAAAAAAGGCCACACATTCGTTATCTTTCATCCAATCCAATAATCCACTAAACGTATCGGTTGGTTTTGCTTTGTTCGAGCAATAGCCTTCAGAGTTAATCACAGCCACATGCCCGTTACCCGACCATTCAAATCCCCGGAATGTTACAAACTCTCCCGGCTTGTTACATTCATCGGCGGCAATTTTCATAGCTTCCCATTCGGTGGGCTCAATCCACGGAGAATGATCCGCTAAACTATAAAAATCCATATCGCTATATCTGTATGCGTAGTAATAAGCATCATTGGGTGTACCTAAACCATCGGAAACATTGGAATGGTTGTGTAATGTCCCAAAATAAACATTGTACCCGCCTATGGTTTGACGTTTGATGTGATTGTACTCCCGTCTTTGGGCCGAACTTTCGAAAATACCTGCGATGAAAAACAGGACAACTAAAATTAAACTATTGTATTTCATGCCATTTAATCTTTCTTTTATTAAAAATTGGAATGTGTAATTGGTGTGATTTTTTTGTTGCTTTTGCGTATTCGTTGTTTGTCTTCAATAATTTTATGGACGTATTCTGTTTCGATTCTTTGCCTATTTAGCAAAGGAAAGCAATCTGTCTAATCCAGTAATTTTACCGGTTGGAAACAGGAATAATACAAGAAGAGTGAACAACTCAATCAGGTTTTTATTCACAAGAAGATAACTTCCTTCTGCTACAGATGGATCATCTAAATCAATAAATGGGGGATTACTGATATAATACATAAACAACATTGTTTTTTCATTTACCTTATCCCAAGTAAACGTTTTTTTATGGTCATAAGCCAAATTCGCTAAATTAAATGTCACTGCTTCTTCAAAACCTGCATCTATATTACAACTCGTTTCCTCTTTTCCTCGAATGGCATCAATCCATTCTTTAAGATGTAACAATCATAGGAGCTTCAACACCTGCTTTACGTAATGCCTTAACTGCCTTTGGTAAGTCTTTTTTTACATTTACCGGCAGTACATGACTACCATCTCTCACCGTTAAATCTACTCCATAGAATCCCAACTTTGCAATTACTTCTCCCAATTCTTCATAGTCCAGAAATTGAAGACATTTAGAAAATACACACACATTGTTTGAGTTTGGTGATGAAATTAGTCTTGTTGCTAATTTCGGGGCAACACCGATTCCTGCAATTAAAGCGGAGGTTGCTTTCATAAAATTTCTTCGGGTAATATTCATGTTAAGAAATTGACAGTTGAAAAGGTAACCTGACTAAGCCAGGCTACCTATAATCAACTTTATTAAACAAAACTAAACTAATCGTCGCCATTATTAATAAACTTGTTATTCACAATATTTTCAATAATTTGTCATTTTATTTTCTCAAATACTCATCAAATACCTTGCATAATTGCTCACCAAGAACGATCCAATCTTCCGAGAGTGGTTTTTTATCCAGGCTTGCGATCCAATGTACATTAAGTTCATATACTAATGCATCTATATCGTATCGAGACATCAGCCCTTCTTCGAAGGATGTTGTCCCAGAATAAGAGGAACCTTCACTAAACCAGGTATTTTTACGAAGTAAATTCTCTAATGATTTCATATTTTCCACATAGTCTTTATTTCCTTTTCCGACTGAGGAAAAGAATAGCGGTCCGTTTGAATCGTTATGAAAATCGATTGCCAAATCAGGTTTTAATCCATTTGCTATCATTCGCTCTATCCATTTCTCCATTGCTGCATTTTCCGGAGTAAGCAAGGGATTGGCAGGTTCTGTGAGATCCCGGTTTAAATCCATACCATTTAGGTTAAACCTGGATACTCCCTTTGCCACACCATCCATGTTTGCCATGGGTAAAATATATATCGTGTAATTTTTTAGATAACCTTTGGATCCTTCTGAATTGTCCAACAGTTTTTTAATGATCCCTTCAACCACCCAATTTCCGCCAGCTTCCCATGGATGTGCTCTGGCTCGTATAAAAATTCGGTGTGGCGAGTTATTATTTCCAACCTGAATTATCTGAAGTTCCCTTCCTTCCACAGTTTTGCCAATGGGAATAATTTTCACCCTCTCATTTTCTTTTATACCTGATAGCAAATTCTGAAGGTCACTAATCCGGTAAGGTTCAACACGGGCAATATAAAGGGAGTCGGATTCCATGTGAACTTTTACTTTCATCCTGTCTCCTTCGATCCATTCTGCCGGGATATGTTGCCAGGCTCTGTCATCAGAAGAGGTAATACAATCCATAATCCAGGTATTGAAAGGCTGTTGTTTTCCATTATAGACCTCATTGAAATTGTGAAAAATCAAAGTAACATTAGTGCCTGCTTCAGCTTCAAGCAGAAAATGCCAGTGGTCATAGGCACGGTTCAGTGAGTTTCGCTCATAGTCATAAGCTAAATAAATATTTACTGTATTATCATCGGCCAACTCCCAATTAAGATTTGAACCGTTTTCTATAAACTTATTTATATAGGTTAAACCTGATTTTGCATTTTGCTTTTCCCCACTCTTTTTAGGACTGCATGAGGCAAAATTTGAAGAAAAAGCACAAAACAAAATCAGGGAAATGATTTTTAAATATACGTTGTACAATTTTATTTTTTGGATATTTTCAGACATCCTAATATGTTTTTATGTATTATTCAAATACTCCAGGAAACCACTGGAATACATTTTTATAGTAAATTTTTTCAAGCACCTCTACATCAAGCGCTAAACCATTAATTTTATTATCTACTTTTGAGTTGCTCATTTCATCCTTCGTTGAGAAATATTTCCAATCTGAACGCCATTCTTCTTTTATTTCAGTTACAAATTCCTGAAAGTTATCATCGTCGGATATCCCAAAGTCGGTGGCATACATAATTCTATCCTGGTACTTTATAATAAAATCACGTACTTTTTTAGAATCCTGGACCTGAAAATGGCAAACACGCGCCGCCATATCAACCGCGAATTTGGGATATTTATCCAGTCGTTTAGCCAACTCATCTACACTCCATTCAAGACTTCCGAGATGTGCACCAATAAACCTTAAGTTCGGATTTTTTTCAAGCCTCCTGTCACGGGCGGCAATTTGCACATCATACGATGGGTCGTCAGGATGTTTGTACATATGGTATTGAGGATGGCCTCCATAATAAGCCTTATCGCCGTTAACAGTCATCGAATCGATGGGAAGCCAGCAATTTTTAGGTTCACCAAGGTGCCCAACAACAATTTTACCTTCCGTCTCAATGAAATTAAATATGGGGTCGAAAAGTTGGTCATCGATCATAATAAAATTGCCAAGGCTGTCGCGAAAAGTCATACCAATATCCTTCCAAACTTTTACACCAATAGCACCTTCTTCAAAATCTTCTTTCAATTTTTTAATTACTTCTTCCAGCCAACCAGGTTCTTCAAATCCTTCCATTGAAAAAGTTGTGGTATAAGCTAAAGACTTAGGAAACTGTTTTTTTTGCGCTTTGGCAAATTTTAGTTGCATGTCAATATATTCCCGACTATGTGACATTACGCATAAGGTGATAAATTTGAAATTTTCGTTTTGGGCAACTTTCATTATTTCGGGGCTTGCTGTTTGGATATGCACATGTGCATCAATCTTTGGAAAATCTTCGAAACTGGGTATTGTTTTATTTACAGAGCATGAACACACTATCCATATAAGTCCTATTAATTGAGTAAATTGCAGTTTTCTTATCATCTTATTTTTATCTGATTCTTTATTCCTATCTCCACCTTATCATAGCCTTATTGGGTTGTTATCCTTCTCTCCGACTCTTTTGCACATCGGTAGCATTTCTGATGTGCTCCTCATAGGTTTTCAAACTAAATTCTTTTAGTATATCTGCTACTTTTATATCTGGAGAAAGGCTTTCAATAATTGACCACTCTTCTTCATCGAAATTGGTAATCTTTACCTTCCTTCCGTATTTTGCATGAATATCTTTGAACTTCCGGCAATATGGCCATGTATGCAGGAATGCTTTCTCCAGGTTTACCGGTGCAATAGCCCAATACTCGTCCCACAATCCGGTTTTCGCGATTTCATCACCGGATATATCACATATTTTAGCTGTACCATTAAGCGTACTGGATACTACACAATATTTATTTTGCCAGGCTCTTGTATTTATCGCTTTACCACCAGAGAAAGCTGAACAGAAAAAAACAATCTCCGCATCTTTTTCTCTCAATTTCTCCCATCCATCGTTCCATTCAAGATCAAAACAAATTTGTATGCCAATTGTGCCAAAATCAGTTTCAAATACTGGTGGATCTAATAGCCCCGGAGAAGCGCCTTTCGCCATTTCGCCTATGGTATTGTGCATTTTCCTGTATTCGCCCAAAACCTTGCCCTCCCTGTCGATAACTACGGCAGCATTATAATATTTGCCATCTTCGACTGTGTAGAGCGGACAAATAATATAGGTTCTATGCTTTTTAGCAAATTCAGCAAACTTACTGGTTATTTTTCCCAATGGTTTTTCTGCAACATCTTCTATCGAAAATTTTTCAGAGATATGAAAAAACGGGAAAATTTCGGGAAGACAAATTATATCAGGCTTATAGTTTACAATATCTTCCATGTGCCCAAGGACTTTCTCAACCATCGCTTCGTATGTTTCTGCCTCTACTTTCGTTAATGTAAAAGTAGCAATCCATACTTCCCTTGGCAACTTCACATCTCCCAACTCTTCATTTAATACTGCAGAGGACATTGTAGATGAAGTTAATGTAGCTCCTGCGCCTAGACCAAGTGCTGAATTCCTAATAAATTTACGCCGTTCCATACTTTAGTTTTTGAAGTTGTTTAAAGTGCAAATATCCATATAAAGCAATATTTTAAAAATTACTACAAACACCTATTTTTTGTATACGGTTTGTTTGTACAAAAATCAAAAATGGTTTAAAAAAGATATCTAAGTTGAATTATAAAACAATGCCAAAGAATTCGAAAAAAACTTACCCGAACCCCCTGCTATCTACTACAGGGAGTTCGGGAATCCTTAAAAATAATTAATCTGTATATGATGGATTTTGTACCAGGTTTTCATTTTTCAACATTTCTTCTTCAGGAATCTGATGAAGAATACGATTAGAAGTATATGGAATGGAACTTGGACCTGACCATCCCTGCCACGACATATAACTTCTGTCCATTGTTTTCTTATTTCTAAATACGTCATGTGTGCGATGCATCTCATGGGCAAACTCTAGGCGATCTTCATCCAAAACGATATCCAAAACAGATTCGTACCCCTGAAGATTGTCTGTTCGAAACAATTGATCTCCTGACAATCCGGCACGTTCTCTTATTACGTTTACCATCTCCAATGCCTTCTCATCTTCGCCGTTTTTGGCATAAGCCTCGGCCTTTATTAAGTACATTTCTGCCAATCTAAAATAAACTGGAGAATGCAACATTGGCACGTCATTTTCGTAAGTTAGTTTTTGTGTCCAGTATTTAGGAATGCTGTAACTTTCAAGAACCTTATAACCATAATACTTGTTATCGGGATCAGGAATTTTGTTACCATCATCATCAAGATCAAATTGGGAATCAATAAAGTTAGTTCTCAAATCATTGGGGTTCTTGAACAACAAATCCATGAATGAAGAAGAAGCCATAATTTCACCGTATCCTCCATCTCCATGCATCATTCCACCCATCATATATCTTCCTACATTGTCCGATGGCAACCTCTTGACTGCAAAAATGGTTTCTGAGTTTGCTTCGGCAGTAAGACGATTGTATTGTGGGAAAGTTTCAGAACTGAGCAACTGATATCTGTTAGAATTAATTACTGAATTAGCATAATCTATTGCTTTATCATTTTGTTCCATAAAAAGATACAATCTGGCAAGTGCTGCAAGAGCGACTTCTTTTGAAACATAGATATTACTCTTGGTTTCGTCTAATAGGCTTGCTGCCTCTAATAAATCTTGTTCTATAAACTCATACGTTTCCTTAACAGACGCTCTTGAAAGACCTTCATTGTCCGTTGAAGTTGGGCACAAGGGAACACCTAAATTTGTTTCCGGACTGTCGTGAGAATAAGGTCTGCCATAAACGCGTACCAGATCGAAATAAAACATTGCCCGAAGCCACAAGTTCTCTCCTTTTAACTGATCTCTTTCTTGAATTTGTTCTGATGTCAAATCCTCCAGGTTATCAAGACCCTCGTTCACTACATTTATTGAATAGATAGCACGATAGGAATACTGCCAAAAATCTGCAGACCTATCGGATGCTGAAGTTGGTTGATAAGTTAAAGAATACGAGAAATGGTTGCCACTCCATTTTGTCATAATAACATCATCACTCATATATTCTTCAACATCATAACGAGTTCTGTCATAACCATATTTACCATTTGCTAAACTTAAATAAGCATAGTTGCCAACAACAGCAGTTTCAAGATATTCTAACGAACTGGTAACTTGACCTGTCGTTAATTGATTAATCGGTTCAAATTCTACGGCTAATTCAGAACACCCACCCCAGAATAACGTTAATAGACTGATTATAAATATTTTACTTACTTTCATAATAATAATAATAATTTTTATTTTGTTGGATTAAAAGCTAAAATTCAGGTTAAATAAAAATTTCCTTATCGGTCGATATCTACTTGCATCAGTTCGAGGATTCTCAAAACTAACGTCCGAATCGCCAAAAGAATAATTGGTAATAATTGCCAGATTCTCAACTGAGGCACTAATGCTAAGGTCTTTAAATACATCCGAGAAATTATTTGGAAAAGTATAACCTAAAGTTACTTTCTGAATTTTCAGATAACTTGCTTTTTCCAAATAAAAGGATGAAGTTCCACTAAAATTATAGGGATCTCCATAAATTAATTGAGGTAGATCAGCATCGTCACCTGGGTTTTCCCACTGAGTGAGATCTTGCCATTTAGTGATTTTAAACCTGTTTGATGTAAAATCGCTCGCAGTATAATTAACATAGTTATAAACCGTTTGTCCGAGAGCAAAATTGGTTAAAACATTTAAATGAAAATTATTATACTTGAAGTAGTTAGCAAAACCACCAGTAATTTTGGGATATGCAGAAGCCATTGGCATATAACTGGCTTCTGATTGATAATTTGTGGTTGTAACTAATGCTGGATTATCTGTTTCGTTTCCATTAATTTTATTTCCATCCGCATCTTCCCATCTAGTCCAAACTGGCTTACCTGTCTGAGCATCTACACCTTGATATTCCGGAAGGAAAAAACTCCTTAGTGAATATCCTTCCCGAATAATCATTCCTTCATCAATAATGTCTTCTCCACCTTCCAGTTCTAATACCTCATTTCTATTTATATTGAAATTTAAATTTGATACCCAGGAGAATTCACCTTCTATATTAGTTGTAGTTAATGATAAATCAATACCTTGGTTACGGATAGAACCAATATTACGCACCTGGCTGGTAAAACCGGTAGTGGCTTCAAGAGGCACAGATTGTAATAAGTCATCATTTATACGGTGGTATAGGTTTACTGCCAATGTAGCACGTTTAAATACTCCAATATCAATACCTAAATTTAATTTGTTTGCAACCTCCCAAGTTAAATTCGGATTAGGCAGACGAGAAGGCCACGCTCCCGGGCTACCATTATAACTTGATTTTGTTGAAAATGAATAAGTTCCCATCCACAAATAAGAATCAATATTTGCATTTCCTGTTGTACCATAACTTAATCTAAGTTTTAAAATATCAAGCCAGGATCTAGTATCACTCATGAAATTTTCCTTACTAATCAACCAGTTGCCGCCAATGGAATAAAAAGTACCCCAACGATCTTCTTCACCAAATCGAGAAGAAGCATCACGTCGCAAAGAACCAACTAAGTAGTATTTATTTTTGTAATCATAATCTAACTGTGCGAAATACGATAGAAAACCGGTCTCATCCATATCACCGCTCACGGAATTTGCACTACCTGCCGAACTAAGCGCGGTCATATTTCCGACGACGCCAGTTCCTACCGCATCTACATAACGGCTTTGAGAGTAATTAAATTCATGCCCTAATATACCGGACAGGCTGTGATCGCCAAAACTTTTATTAAGATGTAATGTGTTTGAAGTTATAGCTCCAAGACCATAACTATAATTCCAACCAATATACCCATCGTAATTATAACCGTACCTGGTCATATTTGAAAACGATTCCGAATGATCGGCGCCATCTAATGAAACTCTGTTAGAAGTATTAAATTTTGCCCAATCTGTAATCTTCCAATCCAATTCAAACATTACGGTACCACCCCAAGACTTTAGGCTATTGGTAGATTCTTCTCTTTCTAACATATAATTTTGTCTGGCAAAATGATACCATGTAGGCGTTTCTACAAGATCCATAACCGGAGTAGGTGTTACACCATCTGGCATATAAGCAGGATCAAGTGGAATATTTGAATATGCCTGAGTATAGGGACTAGGCCAATTAAATTCCGATTTCTCCCCATAATGGGCAGTCATTCTAACATGAGTTGTCAGTTTATCAGAAATTTTGTGACTCAGGTTTCCCCTAAAATTATATTGCTTGTTGTAAGTATCTAGGGATGTCCCTTTTTCGTCATTTAGTGAACCACTAAAATAAAATGTAGTTCTGTCTGTTCCTCCAGACATCGAAATTTGATGTTGATTAATAAATCCAGTGCGTAAAAGTAAATCGGACCAATTAGTGGTATAATCCAAAGCACTAGTAGGAACAACACTATTCCGATATTCCTCAAAAGTTTTATTGGCAAAATCAGTATTACCTTCTGCTACATTTTTGTTATAAAGATTCCCCATCGCTGTAGACCACTGTCCATATAAACCTTCAGCATCATACACTTCTACTCTGTCATCCCAGTTAGAAGTAGATCCAAATGTGCTATTTACAGAAACTTTAAACTCCCCGGCTTTTCCTTCTTTTGTAGTAATTACAATTACTCCATTGGCAGCACGCGAGCCATAAAGTCCGGTAGCTGCGGCATCCCTTAAAACAGAAACTGACTTAATATCTTTCGTATCATATTGTCCTCCAATTATCCCATCAACAACAATTAAAGGTGTGCTTCCTGCTTCCAGCGATCCCATACCTTGTATAACCATAGATGCACCTTCGCCTGGTTCACCACTACTACCAGATACCTGCATTCCTGGAATCCTTCCCTGAAGTATATCTTCCAAACTTGTTGAACTTACCGATTCCTTGATTTCTTCAGCCGATATAATTGAAATTGAAGAAGATAGTTCAGATTTCTTTTTCATTGAATACCCTATGGCCACAACTTCATCTATCCCGATGGTTTCTTCATCCAAAGTAATATTAATAGTTGTTTTCCCAGCAATAGGTATTTCCTGTGATTTCATACCCACAAAAGAAAATACCAATGTTGCATTTTCAGGAATATTTGACAGGGAATAATTTCCATCCATATTTGTAACCGTTCCATTTGTTGTTCCTTTAATAATAACGGTAACACCAGGCAGCGACAATCCACTTTTATCGGTTACAGTGCCGGAGATTGCCATTTGTTGCTGGGAAATAACAACATCCGATTTTTCCATTTCAACTGGAGAAAGGATAATCTGCCTGCCCATTACTTCGTATTTAATGCCTGCTTCTTCTTCAATTGCATCTAAAATTTCGGTGATTTTTTTGTTTTTTAAATCACACGATACCTTCTTTTCAATGTCAATTTCTCCGGTATAAAAGAACCGGAATTCACTCTGATCTTCTATTTTAGTCAGAAAATCTTCCAGACTTAAATTTTCAACCTTAAGCGATAGTTTGGTGGTTTGTGAGTACGTTTCGGATGCGAAAACTCCTACAAAGGATATCAACATCAAAAAAACTGTTAGCTTCATAATTCTTAACATTTGAAAGCTACATGGACAAAGTCCATGGATACTTCGATTTTTTTTCATAATTTTGAATTGGTTTGAATAAGTAACTATTATTATTTATTAACTACATTTAAAGAAGCGGAAAGAGCAAGTTTTCGCTTCTTTTATTTTTCCCTGTAGTTGTCAGGATTAGCGGATTATGTCATATTTGGTTTTTTTCGGTTATTAGATTAATTATTTTATATCTGTAGTTTTTATTTTGTCTCATATTTATTGTCTGGAATCTAACGCACTCTTTATTACAAACACTCTTGTTTTATTATTAAAACTGTACGAAACCGGGGCAGCTTTACTTATCATTTCCATTACCTCACTTATGCTTTCCATTTCTATGGTGCCGGTGTACCACAGTTTGTCAAGTTCGGAATCAGAGCATTCAATTTTTACATTGTACCAGCGTTCCAGTTTTTTAATAAAACGAGGGAAAGGTTCACGATTAAAAATGAGTTTCCCTTCTTTCCAAGAGGTAAAATATTTTGTTTCTACTTGTTCTACCTTAAATCCTTTGCTTGTTTTTGTGGCCTGTTGTCTAGGCTTAAGGGTAACTTCATTTAACGAATTATTATCTTTCAAAGATACAATTCCCTCTACCAGTGTTGTTTCAAAGGAATTGTCGTCAGTAAAAGCTTTTACATTAAATGAAGTGCCCTTCACTTCCACATTTCCATAATTTGTTGATACGATAAATGGTTTGCGGCCTTTTTCTACCTTAAAAAATGCTTCGCCAACCAAAGTCACCGGTCTGTTTTTATCAAATTTTAATGGATATGAAAGTGTTGACCCGGAATTTAACCAAACTAATGAACCATCGGGTAACGTTATGTTTGTTTTTGCCCCATACGGGGTAGTTATTGTTTGTAACTGATTGACAAATTGATTGTTGTCAGATTTCTGAAAAAAGAATATATTGCTTAGAATCAACCCTACTAAAAGAATAGCCGCAACACGTAAGCCAATGGTATAGATTCTTATTTTTTTTTGAGCTATTTTATGCTTGTCGAGTAATATGGTTTTTTCTATTCTTTCAAAAAGTACAGGATTAGCTTTGGGAGCGATATCGGTTTCATTGATGTGTCCTTCCCAAAAAGGTTTCATCAGGCTATAAATCACCGAATCGTTTTTTTTGTTCCCCATAAAATCGGACAGTTTTGAAAACTCCGCGGGATATAAAACTGAATTAAAATATTTTTTGAATAAACTTCTCATTTCTGCGTTTTACTATAATTAATACACAGTAAAAAGGTTTATCCCTGGTGAAAAAGTAAAAAAATTAGATAAAAAGATAAAAATAGAGCAATGAAACCAATCCCAAACCTTTTAATTTATCCTTTAAGAACCTTACTGCCAACGTAATATGATACTCAACGGTTTTGGTAGTAATTCCCAGTTTTTCTGCAATTTCTTTATGAGATAAATCTTCTGTGCGGCTTAAAATAAAAATTTCTTTTTGGCGATGGGGGAGTTCTTCGATAGCTTTATCTACCTTCTCTTTTAAATCGTCGTATTCAATCTGCTCAAACGAAGAATATTCCAAGGCTACTGCCCGCTTACGCACTTCCTCTTTTATATTTTGGTTATTCAGGCGGCTCCTTAGTTCGTTTAACAGAAGGTTGCGAGTAATCGTAAAAATGAAGGAGTTGAAAGTAGCGGAAGTTTTTATTTTTTTCCGGTTTTGCCATATTTTCACAAAAACCTCCTGAAGAATATCATCGATGCCCTCTTCTAGTTTTAA